>JAQGPI010000189.1 GCA_028293175.1 Verrucomicrobiaceae bacterium
TGTCGTGACTGTTGCGCAGGCCGAGCACCCAGCAGTAGTCGTCGCAGGATTGGCGGCCATGAATTTCCATCAGGCCGAAGTAGCGCTGGCCATCGTGGGACAGCGAATGAGCCTGCGTACCGACGCGCAGGTTGGTGGTGGCGAGGGTTTTCTGCACGGTGGTGATCAGCTGCGAGTGTGGGATGGGGCACCAGCTGTCAGTTGAACGAGGGGTGCTGATGGCACGGACTTCGTCGATGTCCACTGCCTGGGCACCGCAGTGGAGGATCAGGTTGGGTGACTTGCGGACTTGGACACGAGTCAGAGGTTCAAGATTGGCGATCATAATGCTTGATGGGGTTAGGTTGAAAACAAACAGGGCCAGCCACGTCAGTGAGACGCGGCTGGCCCTGGGGGATGAGAGGCAGGCTGCTAGAGCTTCATTCCCTGCAATGAGCGCAGGGTGGAGCGAACAGACTGAAGGTCCTTGTCGCCAGCCTTCTGCTCCCGCAGCGCCTGGCGAATGGTGTCGCCAAGCTTGCCGAGGCTGGCGATGGATTCGCGGCATGCGCTTTTGAGGCTTTCGATTTGGGCAAGCGCCGTTTCGAGCGCCGGTTTGGTTTCAGGTGTTCCTGTCATGGTGGCGGTGGCCGGAGTGCCTGCTTGAGCAGGAGGAGTGTTGCTTGTGGTGGTGGTTTGCATGGATGGGTTGGGGTGTTGGGGTTGGGCCGCTGGTGGCGGTGACTGGGTTTGCTCTGCCACCGGTACCGATGGCGGAGGGGTGGATACAGCTGCAGGCTCTTCCTGAGCCCGCAGTGGCATGACAATCATCTGGCGACCGCCAAGGCTGAACCGCAGCGGTGAGATGGCGTCGATGATGTCGATGTTGCTGAGTCCGAAGCGCAGGGCCTTGACCAGCATGTTGCGGTTGAGGAAGATCGTCACTCCCGGACCGGAAATGCCGGCCTCGTGAATGCGGATCCTGGTCCAGGCTGCATCGGACTTGGACCTGCCCATGAACCACAGCTCATTATTGACGGCCTGAAGGCCGATGAGCCGGTGCATGTCGTCTGTAGTGGGCAGCTGTTGTACTGCACGGATCGTCTCTTCCACGGCCTCTGGTTTGATGCAGATCGTGGTTTGGTAGGCGCAGGGATTTGGCAGCACCTGCTTCCAGTTAGGATAGATGCCGTCCACGCTGCGGGAGGTGTAGCGCCAGTGGTCGCTGGAGAGTTCGAACACAGGAGCCTCCTCCTTGGTGGCTGGAAGCGTCTTGAGCCGCCATTCGCCGTCGCTGTTAAACCCTTTCCAGGCCAGGAACTTGTGTTCCGGGATGAGGATGGAGTGTGCCAGCGGCAGCTTGAAGGAGTTGGCGCTGAACAAATGCCTGCCGTCGGTGCCCACCACGTAGTGGGCATCGGGATTGGATACATCCAGGCAGGCACCGTTGATGATCAGCCGGGTGGGATCCGAGCTGGCGCATTCCATCGCTTCATGGAGCGACTGCCGCAGGTTGTCGTTGAGGGCGATGCTGTTGCCAGCGATCTCGGGCAGCAAGGGGAACTGCTCGGGCGGCAAGCTTTCGCAATGATGTTCGATGGTTTGGCCTGCCACCGGGAAGCGAAGCGTGGCGGCGGTATCGCCAGCCTGCTCAACAGTGATGATGTCGTTATTGCCGCAGCTCTTGGCGATGTTGGCCAGATCCGCGAAGGGAACCAGCAAGGTCATGGGCTCGGATGGATCGCCCAGACTGAAGATGCAGGCGGCGGAACGATCCAGGTCGGTGACCGTGAGATCGACCAGCCCGGAGCTGAGGCGGCGCAGACGCACACAGCCGAGAACGGCCAGGGTGCTGCGCTTGGAGATGACTTTGCCGAGTCCTGCCAAAGCGGGACGCAGTTCGGAGACAGGAAGAGTGATGGCTTTCATGGAATAATGGACGGTGTGTTAGAGTTTGGGATGAACGCAAAAAGCCGTGGCGCTTCCTGAGGGGAAGCGTCCACGGCCTTTGCGGGTGAGGGTTAGCGCAGCAGCCAGCGGTAGAGGAAGACACCAGCTGCGCTGAGCAGCATGGTGAAGGTCACCGCTGGCATGCGTGCGAGGTTGGTGGCGATGTCCAGGGCACTGGCCGACCAGCCTCGCAGCTGGTCGAACAGAAGAGTCACAACGGGTGCCATGACCAGCAGTGGAATGACCACGGCAAATGCCAGGCGCAGATTGCGGCGAAACCATTCCCGCAGGGTGCCGTGGGGCGACAGCCAGTGTTCGGTGCACTGCGCCGTGTAGCGCAGCACTTCCGCCGCCCGCTCAAGGCCGCTGAGCTGCGGCAGCGCGGGATCGACGTGAGGCGGGCCCAGCGGCTGCGGCGGATTGACCATCAGCCATTGTCTGAGCGGCTCATCGTCTTCGAGGCGGGCTGCCTCCAAGGGTTGATCCTCAGGGCTGGGGAGTGTTGGCGGCGTCATGGCGTGCTTTGGCTCCCAGCGCGGTTCCGATGATGAGAAGCACCCCGGCGGCGGCGATGGCGATCAGCGTGAGCGTCTGCCAATGGCCGGTGGTGGATTCTTGTTTAGCAAGCCGGGCTTCGGTTTGAAGGCGCAGCTGTTGTTCGACTTCGACCTTCTTTTCGAGGTCGATATTGACGGGAGGTGGCGGTGGTTTGGCCGCTGCAGGTGGGGGCGGAGGCCCGCCGGACTCCGGGCATGCCGGAATAACCAGGACGAGCGTTAACAGGGTAAGCAGGGTTGTGAGCTTCATGGTGTGAGTTCAAGGGGTTGAAACGGCGACAGCCCGCGCACCTCAGAAGAGGCGGGCGGGCTGTCGCTCGTCGGGTTGGGTTTGATTAGGGGGCGGCCTTGTACTTCAGCTGGCTGCGAGTGCAGTCGCTGAGAACAAGGTCATCCCGCTTGCCGAGATAGACGGGCTGGTACACGCAGCCGCTCTCCGCAAAGGCATACAAGTAGCGCACTTCCACGATGTCGCCGGTGAGGGGGACGTCATGGTTGGGCGGGATGGTGACGTTGCCAGCGTTGATGGGTGTTTCATGGTCCACCAGGGACAGGCAGACACTGCGCTTGTCATTGATCTGGCTGACCACAAAGGACGCCGTCTCATAGAACTTGAGCTTCAGTGCATTGCCTCCGCTGGCTGGCCGCCCAGGGATGTAGAGAGCATCGTGCTTCTTGAACACGACGCCTTCCTTGTTGGCAGCCTTCGATCTCTCGATCATCGCCGCCTTGCTGACGGTGCAGGTGGCGGTTTCGGCGGTACGCAGGTGCGGACCGTCGCTGCCGACCAACTCCGCAAGATGGAACAGGCGGTCGAGACAAGGGTTGAACCGCTGATCCCAGCCGTTGAGTTCGAGCAGGTCGAAGGCCATGAAAGTGTCGCCCACAGCCTCGCCATCAAGGATGAAGGTGCCGGCGAGTGCTTCGACGGCCTGAACGATGAGCGGTGGCAGGGCGACGATGAGCCCTTGCCGGTTGATGCCGTCAATGCCCGCTTCCGTCTTGCGGATGAGCAGGCGTCGGCCGTCGAACTTCTCCTGCATGATCCATTGGGGATCTTGAATGAGTTTCACGGCGTCCGCTGCTTCAACGGGGTTGAGCAACTGCGGCAGGACGCCGCTGACTTCACTGGCCTTGTCACTGTGCTGGTATGGCGTGCCAGACTCGCCCGGCGTGTACCCTTTGGCGGTCTTTTCGCGCACCAGCTTGTCATAGATTGCTCTGGCTTTGTCGACGTTGACTGGCAACGCGGTTTTGGTTCCGGTGGTGAGGGTGGAGCCTCGACGGCCATAGGCGAAGTTGACAACATACCCGTCGTCTTTGGGTTGCAGGCTCGCCTGATAGACTTTGTCTGACGAGCCGTCGCGGTAATAGAGCGTTGTATGCTCCATGGTATGGATCTCCTTTCGGTTGTTGGTTTGCGGTTAAAACAGCACAGCCGGGCCTGAGAGGCCCGGCTGCGCCGAAAATTTGATGGAACAAGGGATGCTTAATTGCCGCCTGAACTTACATCGGAATCAGCGAGTAAAGCCGGTAGGCCCCTGCTGGATCATTGTGACGAGGTCATTTTCAAAGATGAGGATGAAATTCCAAAGGACGAATTTGCGGGTGCCAGCGGACCTGTTTCCGGTGGAATCTTTGTCCACTTTCTCGATCAAAGTAGAAAGATAGTGCCAACTGTTCAGCTTCGGATCAAACTCTCTCACATACCTGCTCGGAAAGCCGTCATTCTGTGTCGGCACACCAAGGCGGTTTGCGATGGTTGTCTTGGAGAGGCCGATAATGGAGGCAGGCTTGTAGAGGCTGAACAAATTGCCCGGGGGTGCGCCCGCTGCAGTCGTGCGGGTGATTGTAATCGCCTGCCCTGAAGAGATGAGCTGCACCTCCCCCTTTAAGGCTTCATCCCCTTCTAAGAACCGCAGTGGCAGCCCTTTTATGGCCGCTGTTGAACCTCTCTTGTTTGGATCGTCTTTAGAAACGATGCTTGAATCCCATGCATAACTGTAGGTAACAAGTTCTCCTGGGATGATGCGGCAGGGCCCCATGAGTTTGCGCTGTTCAGCCCAAACCTGCTCCGGCGCTAGCGAGCCATGCGCCATTATTCGTTTCGGGGGCGGCGCTGCAAATAAAATCCCAGGCAGGGGCGGCTCCACCTTGTCCGTACCGGCCAGAGCAGAAACGGGGTTGAGCCACATGCAAATGCTGGTGCCGAGGCAAACGAACGTGGGCAAGGTGATAAGGGATGTCATACGAACGGTGAATATGTTCACCGTGCGATTAAGGTCAATTTGGAATTGATGGTGCGGATGATCCCGCCTTCACAGATCGATGCTCGTGAGAGAGCGATTGTCCTACAGCTCAAGGAGGAGAGAATGAGGCAAGGGTTTTCCGCTACGGCACTTGCGGCCCAAATTGGGATCGACCGTAGTTCTATCAACCGTCTTGAAAGTGACCAGTTTCGTCCCGGACTTTGGCTGCTCCTCAAGATCTCAGATGGCCTCGGAATAGACCCGAATGACTGGAAGTGGAAATAATGATCCAGCTGACTACAAGGCGGTCCCGGCACCGCGCCGAGACCGCCGTTTTGTTAGTGCGAGGCCCGGCATTCATTGAAGAACTCGCACGCGCCGCATTGTAACCCGGGTGCTGGCATGAAGTCTTCGCTTTGAAGACCGCGCACATACGAGTCGATCAAACGCAGCAGCTTTTCCTGCTGTTGAGCCGTTGCCGGCCCCGCTTGTGTGACGACCAGCTTGGGAGCCTTAAGCCGCACAGATGGTGAAGCTCAATGCCACTTTCCTCCCGGTCGGTGGCCTCCCGGTAGAGCATGGCGTAGCCGGTGGTTTGCACCTCGGTGGTGTGCAGCACCATGTCTGGATCGGGAGTGCGGCCCGTGGTTTTGAAGTCCACGATGCGGCCGCCCTGCCTCACCAGGTCAATGATGCCCACCAGTTTGGGCAGGCCGTAGCGGCCAAGGTCTTTCTCCACCGATACTTCAACTCCTTCTGGGCGCTCCTGAAGCGGAATGGGTGTATCCCGGAGATAGGTCTCGATGAGGGCAAAGGCACCTGCCTTTGTTGGCTCCTCCTCGCCTTCCCAATCCACGGCTTCTTCAAGGTCGGCGTTCAGCCAGGCTTGATCGAAGACATGTCTGACCATCTCGCCTTGCAGAGCAGCCTTGCGCCAGCGCGCAAGATTCCATTGCTGCAGCACGGCATGAACCACCGTCCCCACCCGCATGGCGGGCGAGGGTTCCTTGTGGATGCCCGACAGGTAGCGAAAGTAGAACTTCAGACGGCACGACAACCACGTCCCGAGCCGGGACGCAGAGATCGTTTCGAGAAGTTCAGCTTTCGTACGTGCCGGTTGATGACGGACCGGGGTATCCGTCATAGCAGGTTCCCTCCATTGGCGGACCGTGAAACGGACCGAGCCTGTTCTGCCAGCGTGGCGATTCTCTGTTGGAACCGGGCAGCACTAGGTGGACGCCCGCTGTTGCGGGCTGAGGTTGAACCATGGCGCACAAACAGTTCGTCGATCAAGCCGCTGGCCTGAAGACGGTCGAGCTGGCGCACACCGGCGCCAAACATCTCGGTGGCGAGACGTTCGACATCCGCTTTGTCCAGGTTCTTCTCCTGGACGATCTTTTGGATCAGGGCGCTTTGCTTGTCGCTGCAGCGCCATTGGGAGGAGCTCCGCTGGCCATTGCTGTTGGAGGTTTGGCTGCCGTTGCGGTGCGAGTTACGATGATGGCTGTTGTGGGATGACGATGAATCAGCAGCGACAGCTCCATAGGTGGATGAATCGGGCATGAACCCGACCTTTTGGATGGACCGGTCAACGGCTTCTTGCAGCAGTTCGTAAAGCCTGCTGCTTTCCTGTTCGATTTGTGAGAGGTCAGTGATTTCCGCGCGGATGCTGACGGAATACTGGTGCGATGAATAGCCCGGCAATCCGAGCTTCTTGGCGTAGTTGGCTTCGAGGACGATGGCCATGATGAGGTTCTCCTTATGTGTGGTGTTGGTGTTTTCGTTTTAACAGAAGCCAGGCCATGCCTGCGCAAAGACGCCGGTCCCACGAGTGGACCGGCGCAGCTGCGGAGAAATGTCGTGGCGACGAGGTGCTAGCGGGATTCGCCAGTATTGGGGACAGTGCCCTGCGGGGCGACCATCTGGGCGTTGGCAAGAGTCCAGCCCGGCGTGTCGCGAAGACAGGCGGCAAGGAGCTCATTGACCAGCCGTGTCATGGGCCGACGTTGGCGGCGGCCTTCATGATACAGCGCACAAACGATGGTGC
>JAQGPI010000217.1 GCA_028293175.1 Verrucomicrobiaceae bacterium
GATTGAGGAAGAACTGGCCAGCCAAAAACTCATGCACGCCGGCATCGGCTGTCATCACCGTGGCTGAGCGCAACTCTTCCCGTGTAAGCGCATTGGATTTGGCGAAGGCATGAAACGGCGCGGTGTAGAAGCTTGCGGATTCCTGAAACAGATCTCGCCGCACAAACTCCTCCATCACCGGTGCCGGTGTGCTGATCACAATATCAGCACGCGAGTTTCGCAAGCTCTCTGCACACACCATGGGATCATGCGAGACGATGATCTCGATATTGGCACCAGGGAAACTTTCTTGGAGATCCGGCAGCACTGTGGGCAATAACCGTGCGCAGACCGCATCCGGCACGATCACCCGCAGGCAGTCCCTCTGAGCATCAATGAGTGTGATCTCCTGCCGCATCTCATCCATCTGGCTGAGAATAGTGCGCGCAAAGGGCATAAGCCGCAGGCCCGCCCGTGTAAGGCTGACCTTCGGTCCCTGGCGCTTGAATAGCACACAGCGCAGGTCTTCCTCCAGGCTGCGTATTGCATGGCTCACGGCAGATGGCACTAGGCTCAAGCTTTGAGCGGCGGCGGCGAAACTTTGAGCCTCCGCAGCAAAGACAAAAGCCTGCAAACGGCGTGAATCAATGGCTGGCGGGCCCATGGAGGCAGATGGCGCAGGGGTGAGTTGCTTCATGGTTGAATACCTTTCATGCATCCTCCTCTCAAGCAGGTGCCGGGCCACGCGCCTATCCTCGCTGCTGCCATCTTGTCATACGCCTCCTGGCACTGCGGCGTGCTTTTGAGACACGGCCAATGATCGTGAATTCGTTTCACCCATCTTAAGGCTGGCATGGCACGGCATGGCACCGGCGCTGCTGATAGAGAGGATGCAAGCCAAGTTGAGCGCCTCCACTCCGGGGAAGTTCAGCTGGGCGAGCGGTTCCAGACCTTTGTCGGCGAGGAACCAGAGAGAAGGAAACCTATCACACATCCATCGAGTCAATCGTATGAAACCCACGCCCCTTCCATCCACCCTCCGCGCCTCCCGGCACGCTTCCGGCCTCCCGTGGCTGCCGATGCTGGCCGCGGCACTGATCGTGCCGTTCCAAACCTCCCTTTTCGCCGCAGGGCCGCCCACCGCGCAGGTGAACACGACGGGCCTCGCGGTCACGGATACCGAAGTCACGGTGGGCCAACTCCACTCGGCAACGGGCACCATGGCCATCAGCGAGACCGGCTCCATCCAAGCCGAACAGCTTGCCATTGACCAGATCAATGCGGCTGGCGGCGTGCTGGGCAGGCAGATCAAAGTGATCAAGGAAGACGGCGCGAGCGACTGGCCCACCTTTGCCGAAAAGGCGAAGAAGCTGCTCGTTAACGACAAGGTCGCCTCCGTCATGGGCTGCTGGACCTCTGCATCTCGCAAGGCAGTGCTGCCGGTCTTCGAAAAAGAAAACGGCCTCCTCTACTACCCCACCTTCTATGAAGGCCTGGAGCAGTCGAAGAACGTCTTCTATGAAGGCCAGGAAGCGACGCAGCAGATCATCGCCGGTCTAGACTGGATCGCCAAGGAGAAGAAGGCCAAGACCTTCTACCTCATCGGCTCCGACTACATCTGGCCCCGTACCTCCGCCAAGATCGCCCGCAAGCACATTGAAAACGTGCTCAAAGGCACGGTGGTGGGCGAGGAATTCTACGCTCTGGGTCACACTCAGTTCGGCTCCTTGATCAACAAGATCAAGCTCAAGAAGCCGGATGTTATCTACGGCATCGTGGTGGGTGGCAGCAACGTCTCCTTCTACAAGCAGCTCAAGGCCGCCGGTATCACCAGCAACAAACAGACTCTGCTGACCATCTCCGTAACGGAGGATGAAGTGCTGGGCATTGGGGGTGAAAACCTCGTGGGCTTCTACTCCGCGATGAAGTACTTCCAATCCATGAAGACGCCCGAGAACGAAATCTTCGTGAAGGCATTCAAGGCCAAGTATGGCGAGAAGAGCGTGATCGGCGACGTGACCCAGGCCGCATACGAAGGCCCGTGGTTGTGGAAGCTGGGAGTGGAAAAGGCGCAGAGCTTCGATGTGGACAAAGTGGTCGCAGCCTCCGCGGGCATCACGTTCAAGGCACCGGAAGGCGAAGTCAAAATCCACGAGAACCACCACTTGTGGAGCAAGCTGGTCATCGGCCAATGGGGCATGGATGGCCAGGCAAAGGTTCTTTACCAGTCCGGCGAGATCGAGCCGAACCCCTTCCCCAAGGGCTATCAATGATGAGCTGATGTGATCGCCGCCCGGAGCCTTCAGGGGCATTGAGAGACTTCAACCTCTATCTCTCACTCCCCTCTCCCAGGCCCGGGCGGTGGTTCTTCGCGCCCTCATTTCTCCACCAACCCGCTTTTCAACCCACCCCCCGCTTTCATGAACTACTCCTGGCCAGAATTACGCGATATATTTGTAATGCAGGGCTTCTCCGGCATCAGCCTCTTCAGCGTGCTGCTGTTGATGGGCCTTGGCCTAGCCCTGATCTTCGGACAGATGGGCGTGATCAACATGGCCCACGGCGAGTTCATGGCGCTCGGCGCTTACACCGTCTATCTCTGTTCGACCCTCACGGCGAACTACTTCCCGGCCTTTGGGCCCTACTATTTCCTGATCGCCATCGTGCTTTCTTTCCTCATCTGCGCCGCGCTCGGTGCTGCTGTCGAATACCTGATGATTCGAAGGCTTTATCATCGACCGCTCGATACGCTGCTCGCCACCTGGGGCCTGAGCTTGATCCTTCAGCAGACCTACCGCTCCATCTTCGGCGCTCGTGAAGTATCCCCCACCTTGCCTGAATGGCTGATGGGTTCCTTTAAGCCAACGGAGACCATCGACATCCCGATCAACGGTGTCTTCGTGCTGGGCCTCGCCGGTTTTGTCACGCTGGGCCTCATCTTGTTCATGTTCAAAAGCTCCTTCGGACTGCGGCTGCGCGCCACGGTGCAGAACCGCAAAATGAGCGGCGCGGTCGGCATCAATACCGAGCGCATTGATCGCCTCGCCTTCGCCCTTGGCTGCGGCATTGCAGGCATTGCGGGTGCGGCATTCACCACTATCGGCTCCACCGGTCCAGACAGCGGCAGCCGCTACATTGTTGATGCTTTCCTGGTCGTAGTCTTCGGCGGTGCTGCCAGCCTCTTCGGTTCCATCGTTTCGGCCCTCGGCATCGCCCAAGCGCAGTCGATCCTCGAGTTCTTCCTGGACGGCACCAAGGGCAAGGTCGCAACGCTGATGTTCATCGTGGTGATCCTGATGTTCCGCCCGCAGGGCCTCTTCCCCAGCAAGGTGCGCGGCAACTAAGCCAGCCCTCAACCCCCTCTGTTTTTTACCATGAATGCGATGTTCAAATCCTTCTTCAAAAGCCGTGGCGAGCTGGTCTCGTTCGCCGTGCTGGCGTTCATACTGCTCGTCATCCTGCCGGTATTTTTGCCGGTGTTCCGCCTCAATCTAGTTGGCAAATACCTCAGCTTCGGCTTCGTCAGCGTGGGCCTCGTTCTGTTATGGGGCCGATGTGGCATTCTCAGCCTCGGGCAGGGAG
>JAQGPI010000234.1 GCA_028293175.1 Verrucomicrobiaceae bacterium
TGTATGGCGAAAGCGGCAGCGTGCGGCCCTACTTGAGTGTGCGCATGCCTAACTTCGGCAAGGCGAACACCGAGGCGCTGCCCGCACTGCTGGCGGAAGCGGACAAGCCCGCGAATCCTCCCTTCATGGATACCAGCGGCCTTGCCAAACATCACCGCTCCGAGGGCGGCCGCAAGATGATGGGCATTACCGGACTGGGCTGCGTGACCTGTCACGGACTGAAGGACCGCAAATCTCTCGGCGTGCCAGTGATCAATCTCACGCACACCGTGGAGCGGCTCAATCCCAGCTACTTCAAGGCGCTGCTCATGAATCCGCAGGAGACGCAGCGTGGCACGCTGATGCCGCCGCTGTTTATGGCACGTAAATCGGCGGCGCAGGACATCGAGCAGATCTGGACCTACCTTAAAGAACTGGACCAGCAGCCGCTGCCGGAAGGCCTGCTGCGCAATGATGACTACGAGCTGAAGCCCGCGACTGTGGGACGGCCCGTGATCTTCCGCACCTTCATGGAAGATGTGGGCACACACGCGATCACCGTGGGCTATCCGCAAGGGGTGAACGCCGCCTTTGACGCTCTGCACATGCGCTGGGCGCTGCTCTGGAAAGGCAAGTTCGTTGATGCTCTGGGCACTTGGCAGGACCGCTCCATGCCGCCCGCCAAACCGATGGGCGAGGATGTGATGAAGCTTGGGAAGGAGCCTGCGTTTGTGAATGCCGGAACCTCTCCCATAGCGGAATTCGAGGGCTACAAGATGGACAAGAACGGCGTGCCCACCATGCACTACAAGCTGGGCGATCTGGATATCGAAGACGTTCTCCAGCCCACGACACAAGGCTTCGAGCATGTTGTCACCGTCAAAGGCAGGGGCTTGGAGCAATGGACCTTCACCGGGCTCGCGAAGGATGCCAAGCCTGTAAAGCTGACGCCGGATGCGAAGGGTGTGACGGTGTTGCGTGAGACATTGGTGTGGTAGAAGCGCATTGCAGGCTGGAAAGCCCGCAACACATTATGACCGGTGCTCAATGTGTGGCAGGCTTTCCAGCCTGCCAGCTCCGAGATGTCCACGACTCCTTGGCTACCGTGGTTGTAGAGCAAACTTCACGACTTCATCAAAGCGATCCTGCCAATCCTTCACGCTAGCCTCGCGCAACAACCAATCGCGTCCAGCATTGCCCATGGCCTGTCGTTCATCAGCACTGCGGGCTTCCATGGCCAGCACGTCGCGCACAATTTGATCCACGTTGCCGGGTTCATGCAGAAGGCCGGTGACGTTGTGGCTCACGGTTTCCGTCAGGCCGCCAGAGCGGGCCGCAAGCACGGGTTTGGCATAGTCGTAGGCTTCATAGGTGACGAGTCCCAGCGGCTCCCACCATGTTGAGGGAATCATCACGGCGCGGCAGCGCAGCAGGGCTTCATGCTTGGCTTCGCCACTGATCAGCCCGAGGAACTTGACGCCGGGATTGGCATCGGCATGGGCACGAACGAGCGGTTCCAGCGGGCCTTCTCCAGCGATGCGCAATTCAGGCGTGCGTGTCCCGAGTTCATTCCGCAGGGCCTGCCATGCATCAAGCAAGGGCGCGATGCCCTTCACCTCCACCAATCGGCACATGATGAGATAGTATCCGGCATCTTCGGCAACGGGCGCCTGGGGCATGGCATCCCAGGAATGGCGCAAGGCAAAGATGCGGTCGGCGGGCACGCCGGATTCGACAAGGCGGTCGCGCATGAACTCGGAGATGGCGACCCAGGCCTTCACGCTGTTTAACCAACCGCTGGCATGCAACAGTTTGAGCATTGCCGCGAAGACAGCGGACTTCACCACGCTGTCCTGCCAGCTCGCGTACTTCACTTCGCGCCAGTAGTTGCCGCGCAAGGCTTCGGCAAGGATCTGGCCGCGCGCATGCACAGTACCGCTGACGCAAAAGGGTCGGAAGTTGTGCAAGTACTGGATCACCGGCAGGCCGCGTTTCTGCGCCGCTCGATACAGCGATGGCGAGGCCACCGGGTAGAGATTGTGGAACAGCGCGGCATCAGGCTTGTGTTCATCAATGGCGGACTCGAAACGCTTGCGGCTGTCGGCATTGTAGAACAAGCGCATCGCTTGACCCGCCATGCTCGGAGCTCCTGGCTGCTTCCATTCCGCGCTGTCGAAGAAACAGCGCGACATCTCATGTCGCTGGCCCGCGTGCTTGTAGATGCGGTCCACGGACTTCTCCTCGCCTCCGGTGTGGAGGTAGCGGTTGAAGACCTGGAGGAGACGGGACATGTCACTCATTGCTTTGCGCCCATGACTCCAGAACAAACAGCATCCACACGGGCTGGCTCAGGTGCCAGGCGGCTTTGGTATCGGTGGCGCTGGCGAAGTAGTGGTCGAGCAGGCGGCGGGATTGCGTGGTGTTGACCCAGCCGCGGTTGAGCGCTCGCTGGCTGGTGAGGGTGTCCATGATGCGCGCCTTCCATTTCGGTTCGCGCATCCACTTCATCAGGGGCAGGGTGAAGGTCTTCTTCTGCGTGTCGTGGTTGATCCATTCGGGCAGCAGATCGTGGAATGCTTCGCGAAGCACGCGCTTGCCGGTGCTCATGGAAAGCTTGGCATTGGGCGGCATCCGTCCGGCGAGGGCGAAGACTTCGCGATCCACGAGCGGCACGCGCAGCTCCAGGCTGTGTGCCATGCTGGTACAGTCGTTGTCGCGCAGCAAGGTGTTTGCCAGATAGGTCTCGGTCTCCAACAGCAGCAGTTGATGGAGCCAAGAATCTGGCGCGCGCTTGTCCAACTCCGCGAGAAGGCTGGTGCGCAGTGGGATGTCTTCGGTGCAACGAGCGGCTTCGTTCAAAGGCATGCCAAGCAGCCGGGCTAAAGACGGGAGATTCTGAATCTCCCGTGCTCGGGTTTGCAACTCCGAGGCCTCGCTGCCTGCACCACCGGCGGCATAGAGAAAGGCCTTCCAGGCCTTGTGCCCCTTGGCCCTAGCTGGCAGGAAGGCTTCGGTCAAACGTAACGCGGCACCGGTCACGCGACCCAATGAAGACTGCGCCAATGGCGATCTGTGCGCTAGTAAAGCAAGACGGTGGTAGTTGTAGCCCGCGAACCACTCATCCGCGCCGAGCCCGCTGAGCGTGACCTTCACATGCTGCGCCGCGAGCTGCGACGCGAGGTAGGTGTTGAGAGCATCGCCGGTCGGCTGATCTAGCGACGCGAAGTAGTGATCGAGGCGCGATTCAAGGGAGTCTGAAGTGAGCCGCTCGCGCACAAACCGACAGCCCAGATGCTTGGCCGTGCGTTCGGCGGTATCGCTTTCATCGGGCACTCCTGCATCCTCTTCGTAGCCGATGGAGAAGGCCTGCACAT
>JAQGPI010000257.1 GCA_028293175.1 Verrucomicrobiaceae bacterium
GGTGGGAGTGCCTTATCCTTCGGAAGCGATCAACAGTCCCTTCTTTATCCGTTATGTTCTTCCTACCGCCAAATTGAATGGCACCCCGACGAAGTTCACTGCCATCGGTCTGCCTCTGGGCCTCACGATCAATGCCACCACAGGTTTGATTTCGGGCGTGGTCAGCGGAACATGGACTGACACGAAGACGTTCACCAATATCAGTATCACCGCTACGAATGCCGCAGGCTTAAACACCCTGACTGGACTTTCCGTCCGCATCTTGCCCGGGAATAAGCCTGAGCTTGGCACGCCGGCGCTTGATGACCTCAAGGGCAAGGTGAATGTCTTCTACTCGTATTCGTTCCCTTACAATACCATGAACGCCGACGGACTGCCCACCTCATGGACAGCTATCGGTCTGCCTCCGGGGCTGACGATCGACTCGACAGGCAAGATCAGCGGAAGGCCGAAGGGAACCTTTAAGGTGGCCACAACCTACAAGGTGACCGTGACCGCCACGAACTTCGCTGGAAAAACCACACAATCATTCAATATGGTCATCCAGCCGGGTGTGCTGCCGATCTTTGGCGTCCCAGCCTTCCCATTGGGCAAGGTCAGTGTGCCATACAATTACAGTGCTGATAGCAACCCAGCGAATGACTACTATCAGTTCCCCTTGAGCTCAGGCAGCCCGGCTGACGCTCTGCCAGCAACATGGACGGCCACCGGTCTGCCCCCGGGCCTGACCATTGAAGCGGCCACCGGCAAGATCATGGGCCGCCCATCGACGGCCGGTGTCTACAAGGCTGTTAAAATCATCGCGACCAATCAGGCGGGCTCGGTAACCAATCCGTTCCCTTATACCATCACGATCAATGCGGGTCAGGCTCCGCAGTTTGCCGCAGGCGATCCTGGGCTTCCTGCCGCTCAGGTGGGCAAAGCTTACAAGGCCGCCGGTGGTGTGCCGTATCTGTTCCCCTATGACATGTCCGCCAATCCAGACCGCCAGGTGTTGACCTTCACCGCCGTCGGTCTACCAGCAGGCCTGACAATGGACAAGACGACCGGCGAAATCAAAGGAGTGCCCACCACCGCAAAGACCTACAGCACGATCAAGGTCACCCTCGCCAATCTGGCCGGATCAGTGACCAACGTGATTCCTTACACGATCGTTGTCTCGCCGTTCGATGCCAAGGCCCTGGGCACCTTCGCTGGCTTGGTGGATCGTGGTGGTTCAATCACCTCGTTGAGCACGCCTCCAGTCACAACGAACACGCTGGGAGCCCGCTTCGACTTGACCACTACCGCCACTGGTTCTTACACCGGCAAGGTCACTGTGGGTGTGACTCCCACCCCTTACGCCATCAAGGGCACGCTGGATACCACTCCCGTCAATCCGCACGGCGTCGCCACAATCGTACGCGTCGGCAAGCCGACGCTGACGGTGACCTTTGACCTACATGTGGATGTCACTGATCCTGGAACCTTGAATACCGTGACCGGTACGGTGTCTGATGGTGTCACTACCGCCAGCATCAATGGATGGCGCAACGTGTACAGCGCGACCAACAAGGTCCCTGTCAGCCGCCAAGGCTTACACAACTTCATCGCTGATATTCCCGGCGGTGCTCCGACGGATGGCTCTGTACCTGAAGGTACCAGTTTTGGCTCCGCCAATCTGACGCCAGCTACCGCCGCCACAGGTGCGGCTGCCCTCACCTTCAAGACGGCGCGGGGCGATGTCTTCACGAACTCGGTGCCGTTGGGTCCCAATGGCGAGCTCTTCGTGTACCAGCCTCTGTACACGAACACGGGCTCCTTCATCGGACGCTTCAGCATTGCGGCTGACGCCGTGCATACGGTCAGCAGCGCTCCTGGGGCCCTGACCTGGAGCCGTGCGCCCCAGACTCTGGCTGCCGACCGCACTTACAAGGCTGGCTGGGCACCCCCGATCGCTCTCTCGGTCTCCGGCGGGCTGTACACGCCGCCTCTAGCTGGAGCCGTAGTGATGGGCCTCTCTGTTGGCCCGCCTGACAATGCGAAGATCAGCTTTGAGAACGGCGGCATCGTCGGTGCTGCTTTCCAGCCCACCATTCCTTCCTTGCTCATCAAGCCAGCGGGTGGCTTGGCGACGATTCCCACGAATGACGCCAAGACTACCCTGACGGTGGTCAATAGCACCGGCACATTCAGCGGCACCTTTACTTTGTCTGATCCAGACCCTCTGAATCCAACCAAGAAAGTTCCAAGAACCGGAACCTACCAGGGTATGATCATCCCAAATCTCGCCACTCCAGACACCCTCGACGGCGTCGGTCATGGCTACTTCCTGCTGCCCAAACTCGCCGACCCGAATGCAGGCACCACGGCCACGACTTCGCCCATCCTTTCGGGCTTGGTGACCTTAGAGAAGAAGTAAAAAGTTCTTTTGGCTAAAACAGTGGGAAACAGCCGATGCTAGTGCATCGGCTGTTTTCTTGGCGGGAACTCCCCCCTGAGGACGGTCCCGCCCCAGCTAGAGCGAAATAATTCTTCTCTTCTTGTTAAGTTTAAGGCTCCAAACTGAGAAGTTTTTATCTGCCGATCATTCGGTGTCTGTAATTGCATTGTAATTTCATTGACATGGCCTTTGCATTTTGTTCAAATCTCGAAAAAGTGATTTAATCAACCACCACTCATATGAAAAAGAAACTATTTGGCTTTTTGAGGTCAGATCAGCGGGGCTTGGCCCTGATCTCCGTGCTTGGCGTGGTGACGCTGGCCACCATCTTGATCCTTGCCTTGTTTTCGGTGAGTGATTCAGAATTCAAGGCATCGCAGATTTATCGCGATGGAGAGAATGCCCGCCATCTGGCGGACAGCGCGGTGAACATGGTCATTGGGCAGATTCAGGCCGCAGCAACAGGTGCGGGCCTCCCTGCCTCCGGTTCAGGAGCAGCTCCCGTGGGCTCCACTATCTGGGCATCACAGCCGGGGGCCGTCCGCGTTTACAATAGTTCGGGTAAATTCGAACTCGGACGGACGCTCTATTCCAG
Organism: Verrucomicrobiaceae bacterium; assembly: GCA_028293175.1. Lineage (GTDB taxonomy): Bacteria > Verrucomicrobiota > Verrucomicrobiia > Verrucomicrobiales > Verrucomicrobiaceae > CAINXC01. Next base: position 3,018 of record JAQGPI010000257.1, read on the forward strand.
CAAAACAATGGTCTGGCCGGGTGGTATTATAGGTGAGAAAAAGATGGCCATGGAGGCACCATCACCTGTATGGGCAACAAGCTTGGACCAGTGGGTGGATTTGAACCGTCCAGTTGAGCGCGCTACCGCAGGAGCGGCAACTGTGGTGCATTTCCCCATTTTTGACCCCAGGGCAACGCAGCCTGTCGGGGGCGGTGCGGCGGGCGTCGAGGGATTTCAGATTCTTCCCCAGAGCATAGGTTCTTCGTCCGTGTCGAGTTCTACTTTGGGCGTGGTCATTGGCGGTGCTGCTCCTGCAACATGGAGGCTGCCTATGCCTGTAGAGTGGCTGTATGTGTTGAAGGACGGCTCGGTAGGCACGGTAGTACAACCTGCGGGCGGTGAAGGCCAGTGGGCGGGAGCCGGTGGAGCGGGCCCTACTGATTTAAATCCTATTATCGGACGTGTCGGTTTCTGGACGGATGACGAGTGCTGTAAGATTAATATCAACACTGCTGGCGAGCCCGGGTTCTGGTCTCAGGTAGGTGCCATGCATGAACGGGAGCGCAGTTGGGCTGACAGTCCTCCTGCCCTTTTTGAATATCAACGCTATCCTGGCCACCCGGCCACTGTGGCTTTAAGCAGCGTGCTTGCCCCTGGATTTAACCCCAATAATTATTTCCCTCCACCCTCCGTCTATCCGCTGGCCAATCTCGCGTTCAAAAACTCTATTTATGAGTTTGTTCCGAAGCTTGCCGTTGGCGGCACCAATGACGGCACTGTGCCGTTCGCACCAAATGATCTTGCTCTGGGTGCTTCACAGACGGCGCCGCCGGACAAAAAAAAGCTGAACGATACCATCATGGCTGCCAAATAGGAGCGGTTTAATCCGTCGGTTGACGAAGCGCTGTTTCCTTCCACGACTGGCGGTGCGGTTCTCAAGCGCAGCCCGCGTTTGATGACAGGCCCAGGTGGAGCGCAGGTGATTACTCCCGAAATTCTGGAAAGAGCACGGGCGTTTCTCACGGCTCACAGCCGTGCTCCTGAGACTAACATGTTTGGTCTGCCTCGCGTGGCGATATGGCCTGTGCCGGATTCCAGCACTCCGGACGGCAGCGGGAACTTTAGTGACTACCGTACGGCCTTTGATACCCAGGTGGCCCTTTGCGCCAAAGTGGGCAACTCGCCTCCAGGCAACGCAGCGCTCACCCAGACGGCCAACACGTATTATTTCAGAAGGCTAAATCCTTCCAGCCACCTCACGGATATGGGGCGCGATCCTAGAGGCAGCGGCAGCACTTCCGGTTTGTCCCGGAACAACAAGCTTATGAGTTACCTCAATAACCTCATTCACCTGACAATGCCTGGCGGCAGCTCTTTTGCCAACAAGTACGACAAGAGCGATGCTGAACAAATTCTGGTAGAAATTTTCGATTATATACGCTGCACCAATCTTTATGATGGAATCGTGAGCGAAAACACCTCTGGCGGTCATAACGATACCGAGCGGCGGGATGAATCCCTCAGCACTAAATTGCATACACCGACGACCGTCCTCTGGGATCAGACTCCGAAGCGCAACCAATATTTCACGTACACCCCACCACGATTCACAGTAAAGCGGACAACAGGTGATGAGGGAGTAAGTGGGGCTCTTCCTGCAGCGGCCGCTCAATACACCGCCGACCCGGAATGGGTAAAAACCGGCACGTATCCGGGACATGGACAGGTAAAGCCTATTGAATGGGTAGACCCAGCCAGCGGCAAAACGTTGCGTGGCTTTGGCCGGTTCCCCACTATTTCGGAAGTGGCGCTGCACTTTATTTGCACAGCGGACGGCAAACCCGACGACGGAAGCTCTAAGATTCAGGTTGGTGGCAGGACGACTATAAGCGGAGGCAAAACGGCGGAGCGTGTCAACCGTAATCTCCCCGAAGTCCGTGAGACCATGACGGTTGATGGGCCTAACGACACCAAGAAGATCGCCTACTATTATTCCAACATCCCGCCTTTCCCTAATGCCTCAACGTTCCATGACCTGTGGGGCTGCAATCTTTCCAAGGTGACGCTTGGTACTCCTGACGATCCAAGATTGCATCCTGGTTGGAATGCCTTGAACTGGAACTGTACGCTTGATGAGAACAAACCCCTCAAGGAAGATGAAAAGCGCATCCAGGTTTGCCTCCTGATCGAGACCTTTGTACCGGCGGTGGGATACACTCGCTACACGCCCGATTTCACCATGGTGTTGAACGGGGATCAAGTCAGCGGCATCAAGGTGAAGGATGCGGATGGGGTTTTTAAGGCCGTCTTTAATACCACGGGCAATTTGGTCATCCAGTCCACCTATGCTTATTCCGGTGATGACCGCGGTCTCAAGGCAGGCCATGATGTGTCTCCCTTGGGTGGACACTTTGCCCCCAGTGCTCTCACCACTGGCCGCCAGCTCCCGGGTATTAGGAGAATGCCGA
>JAQGPI010000286.1 GCA_028293175.1 Verrucomicrobiaceae bacterium
GGCCATCGGCACGGATGAAGAGATCGACTGGATCGAGAAGCGCCAGATCCTTGATACCTGGGGCGGCTTCAACTCGATGCATGTGGCGGCACAGTCCGAAGTACTGGACGCGGGATGGGAGCTCTACAACAACGGCCGTCGGGATTGGATCGCCTCCGAACAGAAGCGCCTGCAACGCGGTCGCGAAGCTTCCGCCGCGCTGGTGGAACAGGTAGGGCAGGGGCTCTATGAGAAGATCGCCAAGGGGCAGTCATTGAAAACGACGGCGGGCCGTATCGCGGTGGAGATGCGCGATTTTGAGGGCGTGCTGTCCGCCCTCCTGGGCCGCGATCATGAACTGACGAAACGCTGGGCTGGTGAAGTCTCCAAAGGCTTCGCCCACAAGGATGATGCCATGCGGGCCCTGCGCGCGCGCTGGCAGTCCGCGCTGGATACCGCCATGCCGGGCCTCAGTCATCGCAAGCAGAAGCTGCGGTTGTACGAGATGCGGACCAAGCGCGGCATTGCCGTGGACATCGAGGAAGAACAGGCGAATCCGCGCCTCAGCTCGAAGGAGAAGGAAGGCCTGCTTCAGCTCGGCATCCCGGCAAAGCTGGTGAAGAGCAGCGTGAAGCTCACCGAAGACGAAGCGCTCTTCTTGACCATGACCGCGCGGCAGATGCAGTACCGCGAAGCCTTGTCATTGGCGGGCTGGAACCCGGCCAAGATTGCTGAGGTGGAGAAGGCGCTGTCACCCGAAGCGAAGGCCTTGCGCGAATGGATGGCCAGCGAGTACGACGAGGGACATGCACCGCTCTCCGCCGTGGTCGAACGAGTGCGCGGGCTCAAGCTCCCAAAGGTGGCCAACTATTCGCCCGGGCGCTTCTACAACTGGGGCAATGAAAAGCCTCTCGATGTGATGGGCACCGGCACGGTGAACGGCGGCTTTGCGGATGGCTTCCTGGTGGACCGCAAAGCCCACTTCGCGCAGGTGAAGCTGGCCAGTGCGCTCGGTGTCTTCTGGACTCATCAAAACGAATCGCAGCACTGGCAGGCGCTCGCAGAGATCGTGCGCGAGATGCGCGGCACCTTGCGCCATCCGGATGTGAAGCGCTCCATCGAGGGCGCGTGGGGCGAGATGGGCACACAGCTATTGGAATCATGGATGCAGGCGATTGAAGGCAACGGCATCAAGCACAACGCCGGCGCGAGTGAGAAGCTTGTCTCATGGGCAATATCGAACTTCGCCGTTGGCAAGCTCGCGTACAACGCGGCAACGGTGGTGAAGCAGTCCATGGCTGTGATGAACACCGCCCTGGACATGCCGTTCGGTATGTTCGTCATGGGCGCGGGCGAAGTGGTGAAGAACCCCGGCCGCTTCCTCGATGTATATCGGTCGGATGTGATACAGCGTCGTATGGAAACGGGCTACTCGCCGGAGGTGCGGATGCTGCTGGATAAGTTCTGGACCAGCAAGCCCGGCTACACTCAGGACGCGATGGAGAAGGGCATGGAGTTCCTGGGATTCGCTGATGCGTTCTTCACTTCGATCTCGGCGGCCGTGGCCTACGAAGGTCATGCGCGAGCCGCTGAAAAGACAGGCATGACCAGCGAGCAAGCGCATGTGATCGGCATGGAGAAGATGGAGGAGTCCGTAGCTCGCACCGCCCAGCCGCAGACGGCGGACCGGCGTTCGATCATGGAGCATCGCGCCTCGGGTTTGGGCAAGCTCCTCATCCTATTTCTCACTGAATCTCGGCAGAAGGGCGCGATCTGGCTAGAAGCACTTCATCACGTGGCAGGCGATGCCAATCGCAAGCTCCATGGCGATCCGCTCCGCAAAGCCACGGCGCGAGACTATCGGAACCTGATCATTTCCCACATGATCCTTGCTCCCATGATGCAAGCGATCACCTCAGCGATCAAAGACTGGCGTGATGGCCCGGATGATCCCGACGATGATCCGGCTTGGGAGCTTTCAGACTTTGCCATTGCCGCACTCCTCGGGCCTATTGCGAGTATTCCGCTAATCGGCCAAGCGGTGGGCGCTATCGGCGATGCGGTAGCTGGGCGGCATCGTACAGCAAAGGCAAGCAACGTGCTCGCTGATCCTGTCTCTGCCGTGATGGTCGGAGCAGGGGACTTGCTCACCGATGCGTTCGATAACAAGAAACATTCGCCCGAGGATGAGGCGGCAAAGATCCTGCGCATCATGCAGAACGTCGGTGGCGTGCCTGGAGTGCTGGCTAATGCGGCGGCACAGGTAGGCGATGCAGTGGATCAGGTAGAGGGGAGGAAAGGAAAGAAGTAAGCGGCCCGGTTTGTCTTCAGCCATGGGCGAAGCCCAATTTCGCCCGTGCTTCGGGAATGCCGATCCAGCGTTTTTCCACGGCGATGGCGCGATGCAATAGCCGGTGGCAGTTCGCGCAGAGCAGCGCCAGGTCAGAAAGCCGCGTTCTCGTTTCGCCCGTGGCCGCGAGAAGCACAATGTGATGGACTTCAAACATAGCATCCCGGAGGCATGGCTCTTCCGATAAGGAGAACTGCTGGCACAAGTCGCACAGAAGGCTCCTCTTCCGGCGGCGCATGGTGAAAAGGGCATTCCGTAGTTTGCGGCTTCGTTCACGCCTGAAGTGGGCCTGGGTGGCCACTTTGCCTTCGTAAAACTCCTCCTCTTCAAGAACGTTTGGTTTTTCAACCGTGGCCAGTTCCACCTCTGATTGAATGATCCCGGCTAACGCCGTGGCTGCCGCGGGATCTCCTTGGAATTCCGCCCAAACCGATCGGTCCATTTCGGAGACATTCCCCAATCCCTTTCCCGTCGCCACTGAGCGGAGATTTTGAAGCTTGAAGGCCACCCCGTCTGGATTTCGAAACGATTCTTTTCTCGAAGCTTCGATGTGATGAGGGAAACGCCGCAGCAATTCAGAGAGAGCTTTGACTCGTTCGTCGCCTTTCGATGGAACTCTCCCTTCACATTCAAAATACAGGCCCAGCGCAAGGATGGTTTCGTCGCGCGTCCAATCCGGGTTTCCGTGACCATGTGTGCGTGCCATTGTGAGGAGGGGTATAGACTAGAAGTCCGCGTTGAAAGGGGGGAACACCCAACGTGCGCCCCTTGCGAATAAAACACAAGGGGTCTAAGCGGGCGACCTCATCAGAACAGCCCCAGATCGCCCTGCTCCGGCACAATCGGCAAGATGCATTCGGGCCCGTCGAAGCCCTTTTGGTTCACCTTGCGCGTGACCGGGTAGGCTTCCATCCGGTCCGAGGGGAAGGGGACCAGCATCGGCTGCAAGTCCTCTGCCTTCGAATCGGCCTGCAACCAGGGCCGCCAAAGCTCCTGTGGCAGGATCACCGGCATGCGGTCAATGACGCGTGCCACCACGCTGTTGGCCGGGGCGCTGACAATGGTGAAGTTGTCCGCATCCGCTCGCGATTCCCACAGGCCCGCAAAGGCCATCAAACCGTCGTCCTTCAGGTGCAGGTGCCAGGGTTGGCGGCCCTGCTTGCCCATGTCTTCGGAATCGTAGAAGCCGTGGACCAGGATCAGGCAGCGCCGGTGCTTGAAGCCATCGCGAAACATTGGCAGCTTTGCCACCGTCTCGCCGCGCGCCATCATCTGCCGCCCGCGTTGGGTGGCGAAGCCGAAGTTCATCATGCGGATGCTGGCCTTGTCGCCCTGCACCGTGAGCACCGGCGCCGGTTCGGAGGGAGGCACGCGAAAGCGGAGCTTGGGCGTGATGCGCACCTCGCTGAACTCCCACTTCGCGTAGGCTTCCTCCATCCGGTCCTTGTAGCGCAAAGTGTTGCACATGGCGGAACCTCACTCGATTTGCATGGAGGCGGGCAGCACAATCCCAGCCGGATTGCCGAACACAAAGCCCCGGGGCAGTTGAGCGATCAGCTCCGGCTCGGGTGGCGGCGGGGCCGCTTCGGCTTCTTCACGCGGCATCCAGAACTGGCCTTGCAGGACGTTGTCAGCCGGATCAAAGAAAGCCATCTCAGACGGTGTGACCTCGGGCAGTGACCACCAAGCATAAGCGGCCTGTACTTGGCTCCCGTTTGCAAGCCATAACGGCCCTATGGGGTTGGGATATTCCCGATGATAAAGACTGCGCCAGGGGGACTGCAACAGGCGCAGCGATGGAGGATTAGCGTGCGGAAACTGCGGGGGCCACGGTGGCTGATCCGGACTGTCCTCAAGAGGGCACCAGATCGAGACCTGGATGGGCTCGCCCTGCTCGTTTTCAAACGTCGTCTCTTCCAGCGGCAGGCCGGGCGTGAACACCCACCGGCCCTTTTGCACCTCATGGTTGTGCACCGTCCATACGAACTTGTCGGTGGGCGGATACTCCTGGAGGCGAATGGATTGCCAGAGGATCATGTGGGGTTCAGGGGCCATTACCACAAGTGATACGCCCCAGGCGAAATTCAAGATGGAGAATCAGGGACCCAAGGGCTCTGCGAGCTTGCGACAATCCGGCAAAATCCACAGCTAAAAACGATGATCGATATTGAACGCATCAACGCATGATGATACATTGATGGATGGCTAACTCTCCCGCTTGGCACCGGTCGCTCTCACATGAGGCTCATCACCTGATCATCGATGGCCAAGCGGCTTGCGTAACGGCCAAGATCGACCGCTGGGGATCATGGATGCTCGTGCTGCCTGCCGACATGGACACGAGCAAGCAATGCACCCGCTGCAAGCACCATGCCGCCCAGGCTGTCACGCCGGTGTCAGCCTTCGATCGCTCCACTTTCTTCCGTGAACTCGGCAGCCGTGGCGGTAAAGTGGGCGGCAAGGTCTCGTCTCCCGCCAAGGCCCGCGCCGCAAGGATTCGCGAGCGAAAACGCCGGACCACAAAGCGGCTTTGTGCCCGCTGAAATGTCCAGCTTCGTGTCCGGCAAAATCTCCATTGACTTCGCTGCTTGTGGTCCGCGTCTTTGCGGATGCTGAAGACCATCACACTCGCGGGCACATGGCTTGCGCTTCCTGACATCCAGGCTGGGCGCGTGGATCTGGAGAACAACTCTGGCAGCGACATCCAGATTCGTTACGTGCACGCCCCAAGCGATACCATCACGCGCAAGGATGGGCGGAGTGTTTCTCTCCCGATTCCAAACCTTCGCGCCAGCACCATCGAACTGAACGGCACCGGTGAAGTGGATTGCGTTTTCACAGTCTAACCGGTGAACGCCTTCGCTCCATCCTCTGCGTTCGGGCCCTTCACTGGCGGGGGTTTTGGCGCGTCTTCGCAGCTCAACCAATTCAACTTCGAACTGCCCGCCGTTACTGGGGTCGTCGCTGACCCTGGCGATGGCACGGTTGTGCTGACCTGGGACGAGTACGAACCAGACACCAACAACACATGGATCTATCGCAGCAAGGGCAATAACCCGCTGACGGCAACCAAGATAGGTGAAGTGGGGACGGCGCAGGCAAATACTTTTACGGCCACCGGGCTGGTCAATGGGACAGTATACTATTTTTGGGTGGCATCGTATGGCAACGGTGGCGGTATTCCGAATGATCCCGGTGCTGGTGTGAGCGTCACACCCGGGGGCAGCCCGCCACCCCCGCCCGATCCTCCAAGCGGCATAGTTGCTACCCCCGGCGATGGCTCAATAACACTAACTTGGGATGAAGTTAGCGGCGTCACCAGCTACAATATTTACAATGCTGCTGACAATACAATCGTTGGCGGCACGCCTTTGCTTGAGTATGAGATCACCGGCCTAGACAATGGCACCGAGTACGGATTCTACATCAAGAGTGCGGCTGACGGTTCCGGTGAAGGGCTGGCGTCGGCCACTGTCACCGCCACACCCGCCCTCGTTGTGGCAACCAGCTACGCGAACCCGCTTGGCTCGGGTGACAGGACTGGTCTTGTCGTCGTCACTACAGACCTTGGTCACAACGGCGCAACCGACATCCTCGTAAACGGCGACGTATCGGGCACTGGTTTCTATGTGTACGGCCAATCAAATTACGGCAAGACCATTCGCTTCGACTTTGATGGACTCTACCTCATTAATGAGGCTACATGGTATCAGAGCGCGGGAAGCTTTGACCATGGAACGTGGCAATGGGAAGGTTCTATTGATGGCGGAACATGGGACTCGATTGGAGCGCCTTTTGTCTTAGGGCTCACCGGAACCGATGTCCTATCCGAACTCAACGGCAACACCACGCCCTACCGCTCTTATCGGATGCAGGGTCTGAGCGGCAACGCCAACGGGGCACCGTGGTTGTTCGAGGTGGAGTTTAAAATCAGCACCGTCTATTCCCTGCTTATTCCTACTGCCTTCGCCGTGAGCGAACGCACTGCAGAAACCATTGGCTTCAGCTTCATGGAGCCATCGCCAGCGGCAGACGCTTATGATGTGGATTACTCTTTGACTGGAGCTAACTCATGGATAGCCAGTTCAACGGCGGGGCAGTCCGGGCTGTCTTCAAACACTGCTTACGATTTCCGCATTCGATCCCACAACACAGACGGGAGGACTTCGGACTGGGTATTGCTTTCGAACGTCTTCACGCTTCCTGCCGCGCCATCCGCTCCTACCGCAAGCAGCGCCGATGGCGGGTCTTCGGCTACCATCACCTGGGATAGCATCACGGGCGCACTGTCCTACACGGTTCGCCAGTACCTGGAAGGCGTTTTATCCAACACCACCACCACCGCTTTCTCGGGCATGAGCAGCGGCGTCGCCACCGGTAGCGGTTCCAGTGCCAACACATGGACCCTGTCCGTCATCACCGCCGCCGGAGAATCCGCCGAGTCTGGAGGATCCAGCGCCATCTTCCCCCCGGCCTAAACCATCCTTAGCCCATGCCGCACCGCCTTTTCCACGTCACTGAGACTTGCCTCGCGCTGATTACTAGCCTGTGCGCTACGGCGGGCGGGCATCTCATGCTTGCGGAAGCGGCGCTGAATGAACCGGATGAACTGCGGCTGTTACTGCTGCCGCTGATTGGTGCGCTCATCATCTCGGGCGGGCTCATCATGTTGAACCCCGCGCCCGAAACGAGGCGCATCGTGATAGGCCGGGCGATGATCGCTTTGTTCTGCGGTGCGATCGGTCCCCAGGTGATCGCCCTCGTTCATCCCTCGCTCGGCGGCATCATCCATCATCCGGCGCTCTTGCTGGCAGCTGGGGCCATCATTGGCGGCGTGGTGATTGTTCTCAGCAAGCCATTCGCGGAAGCCTTTTATCAGCGGTCACAACGCCTTGCCGAACAGGAGCTTGATCGATTGGAACAGAAGTTCGGCCCGAATCCTCCGCAACCGCCATCTGACACGCCATGAAAACGATCCTAGCCCTCGCCTGTCTCGCCCTCGCTTCATGCAAGGGATACCCTGCCATGTTCACTGCCAACCTTTCCGGCTCTGCCTATGGGCAGGATTACAACGTCGGCTTCTCGGTGCCTGTTACCAGCGGCAAGGAAGCTAAGAAGGTCACGCCATGACCATCGACGAAAACCACTGGTTGAAAGAGGCGCGGCGCGATGTGCTGCCGGGCGGCGCGGTGATGAACACGCGATGTTTCCTCGTGATGCATTTCACCTCTGGCGCGTCCGCTCAATCGTCCGTTGATTTCTGGAAGTCGCCGGATGCGCAAGGCGCGTGCGCTCACGTCATCATTGATCGCGACGGCTCAATCATTCAATGCCGCCCCTTCAACCGGACATGCGGCCATGCGGGCAAGTCCACATGGAAAGGCCTCTCCGGTCTGAATGCCTGCTCCATCGGTATCGAACTGGCAAACGCTGGTGATGATGAGAAGCTAGCAAAGCGATGGTCAAAGCTGCCGCTCGTTCAGGCGAGTCACAAGAACGGCGGGCCGGCCCAATCCTGGGAAGCCTACTCTGAAGCGCAGCTTGTGGCCTGCACGGCAGTTAGTCAGGCCCTTGTGAAGAGATACAACCTGGACGACGTCGTTGGACATGACGACATTGCCCCAAAGCGGAAGAACGATCCCGGTCCCGCGTTCCCTATGCAGGCGCTTCGGGAAGCTTGCGGGTTTTCAGGGATGCCGTGACGCCATTAGCGACTTTGTGGATTCATGCCGTGTGGTGCGTCATTTGGTGCACCATCCCGAGAACCCTTGATTTATCAACGAGTGAGCATTCTCCCCTTATCTCCACCAGTTTCTCCTCCAAAAAGAAGGGCAGGGAGCATGCCATCCTTGATGTCATGGAACTCCGCTGCCCTGGAAATAAGAAAAACGACCTATTTTTTGGAGCCGTTTGCAGCTTCCTTTGTTTTCGCCCAGCGAGCTTTCTGCGCGGCTACGATCGCGGCCCGACCTTCGGCTGACATCTTCACTTTCTTCTTTGGCTTGACCGCGCCTTCGGAGTCGTCAGCGCCTTTTTTTGCATTCCGTTTGGCAAGGGTTTCGGCTGAAAAGGTATACTTCCGCTTGCCCGTGAACCGTGGAGCGGACTCATCGCGATCCTGGCGGAACGTGACGCCTGGCTGGCCAAGGATTAATGAAAGTTCAGCCTCAAGTTTTTGGATTTTTTGGGCAATTTTGATGGCACGCTCCAATTGGACAACGGAAGGAATGGCGGCTGACATTAGTTTTGAGTAATTGGCTTTGTTGTGGGTTGCTCCCAAATTCGGGGCACGAATGCTACGATTGATTTGTTAAGATTGCGCGTAGTTTTTTCTGCTAGATTCAATCTTTTCCCTGGACGATTTATATGCCCATCTGGGCATATAAAATTGTTTACCCGACTAACCTAGCTCGTTGTAAGCATATTCTAAAATAACTTTTCATTTATTTAAATATATAGTCTTAGGTTATTATGCTTTAGAGCCGGTTCGAGGGGACTGCTAAAGGACGTGAACAGAGTGATCCCACCAGGGGAAAGCGAAGGGGTGAATTATTCATGCGGTTCGGAATTGATCTTGATACATGCGCTTGAGGTGGTCATTTTAGGAGCCTATGCGCACGCCCACCACCTTGCTCCTCGCTGTTGCCGCCGTCACTCTGGCATTCACTGGCTCTACTTTTGCCGGTTCTAAAACGTATCAAGTTACCGGCCCCATCACGGCCCTCACAGATGACACTGTCACCGTGCAAAAGGGTAGCGAAATTTGGGAAGTAGCCCGTAGTGCTGCGACCAAAGTGACCGGCGAGCTGAAGGTAGGTGCCAAGGTAACCGTTGAGTACACAATGTCCGCCGTTACGGCAGAAGTGAAGGGCGCGGCAGCCGACAAGGGCACCGCAGCCCCAAAGAAAGACGGCAAGAAGAAAGAGAAGAAAGCAAAGTAATCTGCTGCTGACTTAAATTTTTCGTAACCCGCCCCTGTTAAGGGGGCGGGTTTTTATTGGCAATGACCTGCACCGTCCGGTTAGTAGCTCCATCATGGTGCATGAGAGCTGCGCGCCCTGCCGATGCCAAGTCTTCGCGCTGGGTGGAATTGGTGAGCAGATGATCGAGAGCGAGAGATAGCTCATCAAGTCCGCCCACCTGCAGAGCGCCGTTACTAGCTAATAGCAAATTCACCAGGGGAATGAAGTTTTCCATGTGCGGGCCGAAGACCACGGGCTTGCCTGCCATGACGGCCTCGGCGGGGTTTTGGCCGCCTTCCGCGAGGAAGCTTTTACCGATGATAACGATGGTGGCCAGTTCCTGCCAGGCCTTCAGTTCGCCGGTGCTGTCAATGATCAGGATATTAGTCCTGCCTGGACTGTAGTTACTCCGGAGCTGTGAGGTCAGTCCTAGCGATAGAAGTTCAGCTTGAACTTCAGGGCCTCGTTCATAGTGCCGTGGCACAATGAGGAAACCTAACGTTGGATGCTTGACCTTCAATTCCTGGTAGATCTTTGCCATCTCCTTCTCTTCGCCCGCGTGGGTGCTACCGGCCAGTAATAAAGGGCGGCCGGAAAGGCTCGTGGAACTGAGCAAGGCCTCGAAACGCTGAACTTGCTCTGCATCCGGGGCGGAGCCTTGCGGATCGTATTTCACGCTGCCGGTGAGAATGATGCGCTCAGGGTCTACGCCAAGAGCGGCCCAGCGCGCTACGTCCTCGGGTTCCTGCACGCACACATGGCGAAGCATCTGGAAAATCGGAGCAATGATGTTGCGGAATCTCAGGTATTTCCGTTCAGAACGCGGCGATAAGCGAGCGTTCACCAGCGTCACTGGAATACCAGCTTTCGTAGCCTCCGAGAGGAGGTTGGGCCATATCTCAGCCTCGACCAAGACGATGTGCCGGGGCTGAAGCTGATCCAGCATGCGACGGGCCACGGGGCGCAAATCGAGAGGGGAGTAAAGCGCGACCACGCGGCCAGGAAAGGCTTGTTCAATTTCCTCCGCCAGCCGGTAACCTGTAGGTGTAGTGGTGGTGAGAACGATGCCTCGCTCAGGCGAGTGCTTGAGCAAGGCGGCAATGAGCTTCCTGGCCACTCCCACCTCGCCCACGCTGACGGCGTGCATCCAAAGACGGTTATCAATAGGCAGTGAGGCTAGGGCTCCGCGCTTGGCAGTATCGAAGAACCCGAATCGCTGGCCAAAGTCCTGCCATCGGCCCTGGCGGCGGCGCATTTTCACCAGCGCGGCGGGTGCCATGAACAGCAGACCCAGCGGCAGCAGGGCGTTATAGAGAGTGAGGCTAAGTCGGCGGGATGGCATCCTTGGATTTCTGCAACCAGAGCAGTCGTGTGTCTCCGTACTCACGGTCGCGCACCACCGTCCAGCCCCATGATGGCAAGATGAGGTCCTTTGTCATCTTGCATTCGATGATGACGCTACCGTCTTCCGCCAACACCTGTTTGAGATCATCGCTTTGGAGAAGCTTGAGGGACCAGTTCACATCCTTCGGGCTATGCGCGTATGGGGGGTCAGCGAAGACGAGGTCAAAGGAGCCTGGCTGTGTCTTGGCCATGTCTGCCAGCACCCGCATCGCTTCGCCTTGACGAAGCTGGCCGCCTTGCAGACGTGATTTGGCCAGATTGTCCCGGATGGCTAGTCCTGCTTGCCGGCTTTCGTCCACAAAGAGAGCACTGGCGGCACCGCGGCTCAGGGCCTCCAAACCCAAAGCACCTGAACCGGCGAAGAGATCCAGTACACGGGCTCCGTTAACATCGCCCAGCATGGAGAACATCGCCTGCCGCACCTTGTCGGTGGTGGGGCGTGCCACGGCAGCGGGGACTTTGATGGGGATGCCGCCAGCAAGACCTGAAATGATGCGCATGACGTGACGAAAGCGGAGCGGACGAAAGTACGCGGGGAGGGGTTCGAACCCTCGACCAATTGGTTAAAAGCCAACTGCTCTACCACTGAGCTACCCGCGCGTCCTTTTCGATTGAAGGGGCGTGTTTCTTACCCGGAAACACAGGGCGCGCAAGCTGTAAAAACAACAAGTGGCTTCCCAATAACGAGCAAGCCTCCAAGCTAGCGGGAAGGCCCGGGCTTGAAGGCTTGAGAAGCAAGTCACTCGAGGACTATTTGTTGCACTTGGCGCAGGCTTTGCCTTCCTTCTCAGCGGCTACGCAGCAAGGATGGGCGCATTTTTCGCCCTTCTTTGCGGCTTTGTCGCAGCAGGAGCCATCGGTGTACTTGTGGTCAGCGGCGAGGGCGCTGCCAACCATAGCGAGGGTGACGGCGAGGACGGAGAGGAACTGGGTCAGTTTCATGGTGGATCAGTTTGGTTTGGTGTGTGATGCCGCATCATGGGCACTTCCCGCCAAGGCCCTGTAGCCGAGTCAGGCAATGCCCGCGTGCGATGGTTAGGATTTCAAAACGTAGCGAGTATGTCCAGACAATCTGCAAACATGCCGATTTTCGATTTTTGTGGGCATAGGCGGGGATTTCGCGCTAGACCTTGCCGCCCACCATGCTGCTTGAAGTCATCACCCTCTTCCCCGAACTGATCAGCGTACCCATGCGCACCAGCATGATGGGCCGCGCCCAGGACAAAGCCCTGGCCGAAGTACGCGTGCACGATCTGCGTGAAAAGGGCTTGGGCAAACACCGGCAGGTGGATGATACACCGTACGGCGGCGGGCAGGGGATGCTGCTTCGCCCGGAGCCGCTGTTTGAGATGCTGGACGAAATCGACAAGCCGGCGGCGCGCATCGTCTATCTCACTCCGGGCGGCAAACGCTTCGATCAAGCGACGGCGCAACGCCTTGCCAAAGAGGAGCACCTCATTCTGATCAGCGGTCATTACGAAGGCATCGACCATCGCGTGGTCGAGCACTGGGTGGATGAGGAGATCTCCATCGGCGACTACGTGCTCACCAATGGTGCCATCGCCGCTGTCGTGGTGATGGATGCCGTCGTCCGGTTGATCCCCGGGGTGCTGGGCGATGACCTCAGCGCGGTGGAGGAGTCCTTTGGCACCAGCGGCCTGCTTGAAGCCCCGCACTACACCAAGCCTGCGGAATACCGGGGGCTTAGGGTTCCTGACATGCTGTTGAGCGGTCATCATGGGAATATCGCTAAGTGGCGGGCGGAGCAGGCGCTGGAGCGTACGCGAAAAAATCGGCCTGATTTGGTTTGATCCAGTCGGATTACTCATTGCGCCAGATCGTCCAGATCAATCGAATGCCCAAAAAGCCGCTGAACAGGAAGATCGCCATGCCAAGGATCGAGTGCTCGCCAAAGAGCAGCGGCGGAACCCGGTTGCTTAGGAGCATGGATGAGCCAAGGAAAAGCGCACTCGTCACCATGCCCATGACCAATCGGTTCACCGAAGGCTCCAGCCGACGGTGTTCCAGATGCACATCAAAGCGGCCTTCCTGCACCTGCTTCACCAAATCCAGCATCCCGCGCGGGAACTGCTGGGCAAGGTAGCGCCACTCGCTCAGCAAGCGGTGCATCTTCTTCAACTGACGGCGCGGCGACATCTGGCGCAGCAAAATGCCACGCTGATAGGGCACGATGATTTCCGTCAGGTTCAACTGCGGGCTTAGCAGTTTCGCTGTCCCGTCGAGCATAATGAGCACCTTCAGTATCTGTGCTAGCGCGCTCGGCATCACCAGCCGGTAGCGCGAGATGCAGCGGGCGATTTCGTTGAGCGCGTGACCGAGCTGAAACCGCTCCAGCGGCTGGCTGCCGTAGAAAGAGATGAAGTCGGTGAGATCCGAGCTGAAGGACGCTTCATCAAAGTCCGCCGGGGGGGAGCACATGCGCATCAGCACGCGCGCGAGCATGGAGCCGTCCTGGCTGGCCACGCAGACCAGCAGTTCCTCCACTTGCTCGCGCAGAAGTTCATCCATGCGGCCCACCATCCCGCAGTCGAACAATCCCAGCACCCCGCCCGCCATCACCACCACGTTGCCAGGATGGGGATCAGCGTGATAGAAACCATCACGGAATATCATGTCCATCCACACCGTGGCACCACGCCGGGCCAGCTCATCACGGTCCACCGGCAGTGTATCAATCTGTGCTACATCACGAAAACTGGTGCCCTCCAGCCATTCCATGGTCAGCACCCGCGAAGTGCTCAGTTCCGGAAACACCCGGGGAAAACGCACCGTCTTGCTGGAGGCAAAATTGACTGCAAA
>JAQGPI010000295.1 GCA_028293175.1 Verrucomicrobiaceae bacterium
AGTATGAGAATGAGTGGCTTGTTTATACTTGCAGGCAGGCAAGCACAAGCCCGCGTGATGCTGGCCTACTCGCAGGCTCGGCGTCCAAATCTTCATGTCGTCAAAGAGACCGTCCTTGCTGTTCATCATTGAGCCATCACGCTAATCGTTGAGTGCGATCATTTTTGGCGTGAAGCGAACCATGCAGATGTGCCCGTAATGCGAGCCCTTGTAACTGCGGTCATCGAACTTCGCCGAGACCGCTGTAGCCCCGCCGAGCTTGAAACGGAATCCAATCACACTGTCCTTGGTCGGCACATCGTTGCCCACGACAAGTCAGCAGCAGCGGAACGAGAAGCGATCGTTTGTCCATGGAACACCCTGAACACGCAGCCCGCTCTTATTCCTTCCCCATCGTAGATCAGTTGCGGATGGCTGCCATCTGTCCGGTGACCAGCCAGGGCCGCAAATGCGAGAAGTAATGGCAGGTGCCCGCCGTGGCGGTTGATTCCTCGCCGGCAGTGAACGCTGAACGCAAGTTCAGCAGAAACACTTGGGCGTCCGGATAAGTCTCCAATGCCTTGCGAGCAAGCTCTTCGCGATTGAGCACCACCACGGTGGTGGTCAAGCCGAAAGACGGCAAATGCTGCGCATTGAGCGGAAGATGACGGACTTCATGGCAATCCTCGACATCCTTCCGGCCGCTTTCAGCCAGATAAACATAGCCGTGTTCCGTCATGCGCCGCGCAGCTGCTAGCACGACCGCACGTTCAAGTTCCGTAACGTTTTCCGGAATCAAAAACAAAAAGTTCCGGATGCTTTGTGATGACGGAGTCTCATCGTCTGAAAGCAGGGTTTCCGTCTGTAGTTCGCGAGTTTGATCGAGGAGTTGCATGGCAGGGTGAGGTGAAGTTGAAGTTGGAGGCGCTGCGTTCTTGTGGCCGTTGTCTGATGGAGATCGGTCCGCGCCACTTCCCCGGCCTTGAAAAGTAATATTTGTCATGGGTTTTAATGAAGAGTTGTCATCTAGCCCGCTGGCCACCGCCAGATTCCGATGATCTGGCATAGTGGCCGCGGTTGGGAGTGATGGCCTCCTTCTCGCAGGCAATATCCCTCCGCATCGCACGTAGTAGGCTCATGATTTCGCGTGTCTTTCTCCCCTTGGCGCTTTCTCTTGGCATTGTATTCACCGTACAAGCTGAACATGACGGCAAGCTGCAAATCGTGCTGCTGGGCGATAGCACTACGGAGGGCAGCATCCCGCGCCTGGTCAAACCAAAGGGCCCGCACTTTGAATCGGTTTTGCAATCCATGCTGGCGGTTCAGCCTGATCTACCGCCGTGCAATGTCATTCAGCGGGGCCTTAGCGGCGAGTTCGTGCGGCGCCTGCTGGACTCAGGCCGTTATGACCGAGATGTGAAATCCATCCCCGGCATTGATTACATTTTCATCCGCTACGGCATCAATGACAGTGCGCGGCGTGAAAACTTCGCTGAGAACTATACCAGGGATTACCACGAGCTCATCACGAAGCTGCGTGCTGATCAGCCCAAGGCCCAGATCATCATTATGACGGTGATCCCGTTTTCAAACGAGGAGACCAGCAAACGCATTAACGATCTAAATGCCAAGGTAGCAAAGGAGGAAAATTTGCCCTTGTTCGACATCTATCCGCGTTATGCCGCCGAGCTTGCAAAGGGTCCGGACATGCTGAACTACCGTCGCTATCCGGTTGAGAAAGTGCCTGCACAGTACCAAGCGTTTGTGAAGCCCTATGTCATTGCTGGCAAGGTGGTGGTGATGGACAATGAACTGGACGGTTTGTTCGGCCATCTTCCCGGCTGGGCAGGGGACCGGCATCCCAATCTTGCCGGTTACAATGTGATTGCCGATGAGACCGCCAAGTACATCGCCCCTGTGCTGCGCAAGCGGGCTGAGACCACTTTGAAAGTGAGGCTGCAAAGCCGGGCCGGTGACCAAAAGATAGAGGTCAAGGAAGCGTGGCATCCGAAGAAAACCGCCATGATTGTCTGCGACATGTGGGACTTGCATCACTGCCACAATGCCGTGAAGAGAGAGGGAGAATTAGCTCCGCGCATGAACGAACTGCTGGAGAAAGCCCGTGCCCAGGGTGTGCTTATCATTCATGCGCCCAGCAGTTGCATGAAGCCTTATGAAGGCAGCCCTGCACGGGAACGTGCGGCATCTGCGCCGAAGGCGGCCACGCTGCCCGCGAAGATTGGCGAGTGGTGCAAAGTGCTGCCATCCGAAGAGAAGGTGAAGTATCCACTCGATCAGACCGATGGTGGCGAAGACGATGATCCCGCTGAACATGCGGCCTGGGCCGCCGAATTGAAGGCCAAAGGCCTCAATCCGCGTGCGCCGTGGAGCAAGCAAATCGATGTCCTGCGCATCGACCAGAAGCTCGATGCCATCAGCGACAGCGGGGTGGAGATCTGGAACCTGCTTGAGCAGCGCGGCATTGAGAACGTGGTGCTCATGGGCGTGCATCTGAACATGTGTGTATCGGGCCGTCCCTTTGGTCTCCGCCAGATGGCGCAAAACGGCAAGCATGTGGTGCTCATGCGCGACTTCACGGATTCCATGTACAATCCGGCCCGCGAACCGCATGTGGACCACTACCGGGGCACAGCGCTGTTCGTTGAGCATGTGGAAAAATACATCAGCCCGACCATTACCTCCGATCAGATCCTTGGCGGCAGTCCTTTTGCTTTCAGCGGCGATCCCGATCCAAAAGATTGACCTGCACTGCATAGGAAACGTCCGCCTGCATCAGGGCCGACGAAGCCAAGGCATGACAAAGGAATCTAACAAAGAGCCATGGGAGAAGCCCGCACCTCGCAGGAGCCGTCACACCAAGTTGACACCCGCAAGCAAGGCTAAAGCGAAGGCGGCGGCGAAGCGAGCGGGGCGGAGGTATCCCAGTCTGGTGGACAATATGAATGCAGCGAAGAAGCAGCGCGCCGAGAGCCGTTGAGCTGAGGTGCGAATTTGACTGAAAGCGCCGTCCGCATTACTATGCCCACCGACCGATCATGAGAAGCCAGAAGCAGAGCAACAAAGCACCACGACCCTTTAAAGTGAAGAACGACCAACGCGGTTGGTCTGGTGGCAACCATAACAACGCCTTTCAGCTTCCTGGCACCTCTCTGGTTCGTACGGCGAAGACGACCGCCG
>JAQGPI010000273.1 GCA_028293175.1 Verrucomicrobiaceae bacterium
CCATGGGCCAGGAAATGGCACGTTCGAGCGGCGAAGCGTTTTTTCAATCTCTCTGCCTGCATCTGGCGCGGATCCTTGAGGCCAGCCACGCCCAGATCGCCATGCTCATTCCTGAGCCCGACAGGCGGGTGCAGACGCTTGGTTACTGTGCCGGTGGAAGGATACGGGACAACTTCGCTTACCCTCTCATGGGTACTCCAGGCTATGACGTTTCCGCAGGCGAAGTGCGTTACTACAACAGTGACGTGCAGGCGCAGTTTCCCGATGATTCCCAGTTACGCGAAGCCCATGCCACCAGCTACATGGGCATCCCTCTCCGCGCCTCCGATGGGCGCATCATGGGCGTGATGGCCGCCTTCAGTAACACGGCAATGGACACCCATGACCGGCTGCAGGCCATCTTCCAGATCTTTGCCGCCCGCGCCGCCGCTGAGATGGAACGGCTGCAAACGGAAAACGCGCTGCGCAAAAGCGAGGAACGGTATGCGCTCGCCGCCAGCGGTTCCACCGGGGGCGTGTGGGATTGGGACATCGCCTCCGGCGGGGTGTACTATTCTCCGCGTTTTAAAGAACTGCTGGGCTACGCAGCCACCGAGTTTCCCCATTCTTTCTTCGCGTGGGAGCAGATCATCCATCCCGATGACTTGCCATCCGTACGGGAGGCGTTGGAGGCGCATCTCACGCGCGAGGTGCCTTACCGCATTGATTATCGGGTCAAGTCAAGGTCTGGTGAGTATCGCTGGTTTGAAGCATGCGGCCAGGCTCTCTGGGACGACAATGGAGAACCTTGCCGCATGGCAGGCTCCAATCTCGACATCCATGAGCGTAAACTGACCGAGGAAAGGGTGCGTCGTCTGAACCGACTCTACGCCGTGGGCAGCAGCATCAACGAAGCTATCAACCGCGTGCACAACCCTGCGGATCTGTACCAAGCCGCCACCCAGATCACCGTTCAGCAAGGGCTGGCAAAGATGGCCTGGATTGGACTGGTCGATCCCCTCACCTCGGACATCAAACCCGTGGCCTTGGCTGGTACCGACTGCGGTTATCTCCAGGGCGTCAGCGTTTCCACTCTTGTGACCGAAGAGGGCAAGGGGCCCGCCAGCCAGGCCTTCCGCTCCGGCACTTGTGTAGTATCTAATGATATAGAGCACGACACCGCTTTTTTCTCACGTGCCAGCGCCCTCAATCACGGCTTCCTTTCCTGTGCCGCCTTTCCACTGAAACCGGGAGGACACACGACAGGCGTGCTTGTGCTTTATGCAAGCCAGCGTCACTACTTCGAAAAGGAGGAGATCCGAGTGCTGACCGCCCTTGCGGAGAACTTGTCATTCGCTGTTGGTTCCGCCCAGTTGGAGCATCAACGCCAGGAGGCCGTGGAAGCCTTGACGGAGAAGGAGCGGATGATCTCCACGCTGCTGAGCAACCTGCCCGGTGGAGCTGCCTACCGTGCTCGGAAGGAGCGCGAATGGGTGGTCGAATTCGTCAGCCAAGGATGCTATAGCGTCACCGGACTTGAACCAGCCGCGTTTGTGGGCCAGCCAATGGCCAAGTTTCGCAGCCTCATGCGTGCGGAAGATGTCGCGGGCGTTACCAAGGAACTGGAACAAGCACTGGCGCGACAGAAACCTTTCGAGGTGACCTACCGCATCCACTCCACGAACGGCGAAGAGAAATGGATCTGGGAACGCGGTCAGGGCATCTGTGGAGACGACGGGGAAGTGCATTTCCTGGAAGGCTTCCTGACCGATGTGACGGAAAAACGTCGCATGGAGTCCGAGTTTCTCCGTGCCCAACGCATGGAGAGCATTGGCACGCTGGCCGGCGGCATCGCGCATGATCTCAACAACGTGCTGACCCCAATCTTGATGTCTCTCAGTCTTCTGCGGATGAAGCTGAGCCAGCCGAGGGATCTGGAACTTCTTTCCACCTTGGAGGCCAGTGCCAACCGCGGAGCGGACATGGTGAAACAGATCATCGGCTTTGCACGCGGTGTGGAAGGGCGCACTCTGACCATCTACCCAAAAGACGTGGTCAAGGAAATCGAGCACCTCATCATCGACACCTTTCCAAAGTGCATCGAGTTCGATATCAGATGCGGGCCCGACGTTGCCAACGTGGAGGGCGATCCCACTCAGTTGCACCAAGTGCTGCTCAACCTCTGCCTGAATGCGCGCGATGCCATGCCCGAGGGTGGCAAATTAGACATCCAGGTGAGCAATGAGGTGGTGACTGATCTGTCAGCCATCGCTAATCCCGATGCGAGAAGCGGCCGGTACGTTGTATTTGAAGTCAGAGACACGGGGGCCGGTATTCCGGCTGATTTGAAGGAGCGAATCTTCGATCCATTCTTCACCACGAAAGAGGTGGGCAAAGGCACCGGGCTCGGCCTTTCCACTACACTAGGCATTGTGAGATCTCACCGCGGATTCGCCGATGTTTCCAGCCAAACGGGCAAGGGCACCAGCTTCCGCATTTACATTCCTGCGGCTGCCGCTGCACCCCTGCCCGCCCCGCCACCCCCGGCTACACCTGCCTTGCAGTTTGGCAAAGGCGAACTGGTAATGGTGGTGGACGATGAGGTCTCCATCTTGACGGCTACCACTCAGACTTTGGAAGCCTTTGGGTACCGGGTGCTCACCGCCTGCCACGGCGCGGATGCGGTCTCAAAGTTTAAGGCGAGCATGGAAAAGCCTGGAATCGTCATCACTGATCTTATGATGCCGGTCATGGACGGACCGTCTTTAATCAAGGCCCTGCTGGCCATCCAGCCCGATTTGCCGTTCATCGCGGCCAGTGGCCTGAACAATCACTTGAGCACACAGGCGTTGAGCCTGGGAGTGAAGCATTTCCTGCTCAAACCGTACAATTTCCCGGAGCTTTTGCGCCTTCTGCATGAGCAATTGCGCGCTTCAGCGAAATAAGTGGTGTTTAGCTCAGCATCGGTGTGATACACTTGATTTAATGGACGGAGCATTGTCTGGCCCGCCAAAGCCGGGCCATCAAAGGAAGCCATTGTTGCGCGAGGGCGGAGCCTTTTTTCAAGCCTGCTTGCACTACTGCACTGGGATTTCCATAGTTTCACGTATCGTCAAGCATACTAAATATACTGGACAATATTGCCGCTTTTCTTTGGCCGGATTTGAGTGCATAGAACGGCGCTCCTTCAGGGCACGATGCCTCGGCTTCGTGCTGCACCTCTCCCCTCCCACGGGCCTTGCAGCTCTACGCTTACTCACTCCATGATTGATCTACGCCTGCCCATCCTTGTCGCCCTTTGCGCCAGTACCATTGCTTGCAGCAGCTCTCCCAAAAAGTACGTCTGGGACGGAAGAAACTCGACCATCGGCGGCCTCGCCTCTAGCAACAGTTCTCCATCCCGTCGTCTGATTTACAACGTCAAGACGACCGCCTACACCCACACCGAAGCCGATCACATTCCCTTCGGAGCCAAGAACGCGCTGGGCACCGACCTGAAATACGGGGCCATGCGCAGCGCAGCGGCCGACTGGTCAGTTTATCCCGTGGGCACGGTGTTCAAGATTCAAGGCGAACCCCACGTCTATCAAGTGGACGACTATGGCTCCGCACTTGTCGGCACACGCACCATCGATCTTTACCGTCCTTCTACGGAAGCAATGAACGGCTGGGGCGCTCGTAATGTAAACATTGATGTGATTCACTGGGGCTCCTTCACTCAAAGCTTCAATCTCATGAAGAACAGCAAGGACAAGAGCCACGTAAATCAAATGATGAGCGAGATCGTGAACCGCACCGGTCCGAAGGCTTAGAGGCCGTTCGTTTAAGTACAGCCGCTTAGCGGCAGCAGGTCAAAATCAGGATCGGCGGGTCCATGCGGTACTGATTTGGCTAAAGCTGAAGCTACTTTCCGGGTTC
Organism: Verrucomicrobiaceae bacterium; assembly: GCA_028293175.1. Lineage (GTDB taxonomy): Bacteria > Verrucomicrobiota > Verrucomicrobiia > Verrucomicrobiales > Verrucomicrobiaceae > CAINXC01. The sequence continues at coordinate 3,898 of JAQGPI010000273.1, forward strand.
CAGGTAGCTAGAACTTCGCAGGCTGTAGCATCGCCTTGTTCACGATGTTAAGCAGTTCCGCCATGCCGAATGGCTTTGGCAAATAATTGACCCCCACCTTCAGTTCCTTTTTCTGCTCCATGCCGCTCGGGCAGTAGCCACAGGTGAAGACGACCGGAACCGTGCAGTCTTCCTCCGCTATAGCGCGCTCGAGGTCGAAGCCTGAAATACCGCCGGGCAGCTTGATATCCACGATAGCGAGATTGATCGTGCGGGAATGCTTGCACCACATGGACCAGCCTTCATTGGCGTCCTTGGCCGCAATCACAGTGTGTCCTTGGTTGGCCAAGACGAATTCCATCACTTGGCGGACAGAGTCTTCATCGTCGACGATCAGTATGGTGGATGGCTCCTTGCTGACCTTGCTTTCCAGTTCGGGATCGGCGGCCTTGGTCACCGGTTGCACTGGGGCACCAATCTTTGCCGCAGGCAGATGAATGGAAAACTCAGTGCCCACTTCCGGCACGCTCGTGACCGTGACCCAGCCGCCTTGATGCCGCACGAGCTCCTGTACAATGACCAGCCCCACGCCCGGAGAACTGGCCGTGGGTGCGGCAAACACACGGGCAAGCTGTTCCGAAGTCATGCCCTTGCCACCGTCTGCCAGGGCCACCACAACGTAGTCACCAGGCTTCGCCTCAGGGTGGATCAACCCCGCCGCCATAGCATTGGGAATATGGATTCGTCGAGTGTGGATCGAAAGTTTGCCTCCATTCGGCATGGCGTCGCGTGCGCGCACGGCTAGGCTCACAAATGCTTGGCCAAGACTGGCCGGATCGGCCATCACCGGCGGCATGTCGGCCTCGTGATCCACTTCGATGGTGACCTGTTCGCCAAGAGTCTTGCGCAGCAGGTTGACCTCGTCGTCCACCATCTGTTCGAGAAGGATGGCGCGGGGTGCCTGATACTCACGGTGATTGAAAGCGAGAAGCTGGCGGGTCATTTCGGAAACACGGCCCGCTTCCTTCAGCACTTCCTCCACACAGGAGACGAGCTTTTCGTTGTTCGCCTTGTCGGCAAGCGCTACACTGAGGTGCCCCTGAATCACCGTCAGGAAATTGTTAAAATCATGCGCCACGCCGTCCGTAAGGCGGCCCACCGTTTCAAGCCGATGCGCCTGCCGAATGGTATCCACCTTTTCGACGGCCCTAGCTGGGGCAGGCGGGGGGAGTGAGACAATCTCTACTTCTGGCTTGGCAGCCCCCGGAGCAATGCGCATCTGCGCCTGCAACAGGCTCAGTTCACGTTCTTCCTTCCATTTCACGGTCAGTGTCTGGGCCATCCTGACCATCTCAAAAGGCGTCAACTCCTGCTTAAGAACCAGCAGCCGATGAGAAAGCCCGAGCCGCGCGGTGATGTGTGCCCGAGATTCCTGATCAAACACGGAGTGCACCACGACATGCAGGTCCGACTGGGCATTCCACATGCGCTTTACCAACGGTGTGCAGTCGCTGCCATGAAACACCCGCCAGTCGATGATCACCACGGCCACCGGCTTCACCTGTCTCACCGCTGTCTCCACCACGGAGGCCCCTTGCTCACCATTGGCAGTATATGCGTACTCGACCGGCACGCTCTCCTCCGAGAGGCGGGAGGCGGCTGACGCTTCCGGTGGCTTGGGATTTGCAATAATCCCGGCCAGCTCGGACTGGACCGTAGGAGCATCAGAAATGACGAGCACCCGATGGCAAAGGTTGGAGGAAGATTCGCGGGGGGAAAGTTGCATCTCCGGCAAGTTAAACCGCACTCTCCATAAAATCCATAAAACATTATTCATTTAACCTCTAATAGCCGAGAGATCCAAGGCGATTGAGCACAACCCTGTCCTTCGTTGACAACCGGGTTATAAACAAATATTTAGATGAGTTAGTCGTTTATGTGTGGTTGACTCTAAACAAGTGGCGCTGGTTTAGTATGCGTCGACGTTAATAGGAAGGTTTTCAGCATAATTTATCTGTAAACCTAAACCACCCTCAAAATTTTGCTGGCCCCGCCTTCTTCCAATAAGCCCAGCCCTCGTTCGGCGTCTTCGTCTTCGTCTTCTATGACGCTTAAGAGGGCAGCCAAGTGCAGATAAATTCCTTGATGGATCAGACTCCCAGCATGCCTCCCTCCGCGAAGTCGCCTCCACGCTCCCGTAAAACCACCACGGTCGCTGGAAGTGCTGCGTCCAGCCGCAAGCCATCATGGGTTAAGTCGCTCTCTCGGGTGCCAACAACTGCCGAAGCCGCCCAGAGTGCCTTGCAGCGGTCGATCGAGGGAGAGGATTTGCACCGGCTGGATCTTGCCCGGCGGCTGCACAAGGATGTGGCTGGCAACTTGGTGGCCTGCACGGCCATGAGTGAAATGGTCCGCCATCAGTTGGGGCCGGACTCGAAACCTGCGGCTGTTGCCAGCACTCTGGCGCTGATCGACAAAGCGCTACGTGATACGTTGCAGATCGTGCGGGAACTTACCGAGGAGCAGTTCCCCCCCGTCCTGACAGCGTTCGGCATGAGCGCTGCCCTCCAGCAGTTCGTCAAACAAATGGTGGGCGGATTTACTGGCGCACTGATCCTCCACCTCGACGAAGATGAGCTGAAGCTTGATCCTGTGCGGCGGCTGCATCTTTTCCGTCTTTTACAGACGATGATCCGGCGTTGCGTATGCGATGCGCGGGCCGGCGTTGTGGAAGTGAGTTTCGTCTCGGTAAATGGCGACATTGAATGCATGATCGATCACGATGGCGAGACGGACCTGTGGTCTCCAGCGACCGATGCTGAAGAGCTTGCCTTCATCCAAGCACGATGCGCTCTGCTAGGAGGCACACTTTGCTATGTTTCATCCCCTACCGGCGGCACCTCCCGGGTGACTCTTTCCATTCCCCGCTCAAACAGCGGAACTGACTCTTAACACCTCCCAATCACCGCGACAACATCCCTACCCATGCAAGCCAACCAACCCTTCAGAATCCTCGTGGTGGACGATCACGCCCTGGTACGCGAAGCGTTCACCAGCATGCTGAAAATCGAGTTTCCAGAGGCCACCGTCGTGTCTACCGGCTCGTGTGCTGAGGCCATGGGTGCGGCGCGCCTTCACACCTATGAAATCGCATTGGTGGATATCGAACTGGGGGATCGCTCAGGCATGGAGTTGACGACTGAATTGCGCACCCTGCCCAACCCACCCCGGATCGTGGCCGTCTCGATGCACCAGGAGGAAACCTTCGTGACCCGCACTCTTCAGCTCGGAGCCAGGGCTTATGTGGCCAAGGATGCCCCTCCCCAGGAGCTGTTTGATGCCATCCGGTACACTCGCGATGGCCGCTCTTATATCTCAAAGGATCTAGCGCAAAAATTTGCCCACCAGACGATTCGCCGAGGCAACAATGATAACGTACATGAAAAGCTCTCGAACCGGGAGCTCGAGGTGCTGATGCAACTGGCGCGTGGCAAGAGCCTTAAACAAGTCGCAAGCGACCTGTCGCTAAGCCCTAAGACCGTGGGTGTGCATAAGCACAACCTTTGCCGCAAGACCGGCCTGCGCAGCATGGTGGACATTCTCAAGTACTGCCAGAGCCACGGGCTGGTCTGACAAAGGAAGGTGCGGCAGCCATTTGTGGGCCAGACCGCACCTTTGAAGAGCGCCGGTTTAGGACACTTTCTGCCGCATGGCCTGGGTGCCAAAAGGGGCGGCATGACTGGTGGGCTTTGGCATGCGGGCGGAGCTGACAGGCCTTTGCATTCCCGCTTGGCGCTGTGCATTTACCGCGTTGTACACCAGCGTCATGGCCAGCAGAAGGGTCACCAGTATGAGCAGGCGCACAGGCTCAGGCTTCTTTCTCAACGGCTGTACCAGGGGGGGTGGAAGCGATGTAAGCGCGGGCGCTGAAGCGGGCTGGCCCAGAAAATGATCATCCAGGCCCTGGACATCGCCCATCGGCCACGCGTCCTCCCAAACGATGGTGCGGAAGAGACGGGATGCCTTTGAAGGGGCGGAGAGATGCGGGCGCAATTCCTCCAGCGCGTTGCTGGCTTCTGGGCTGGACCATTCCCAGCGGCGCTCGGAATTGGCAAGCCGCTCCTCTAGCAGAGACTGGGCCGAGGGAGAAAGCTGCGTCAAAATACAGCCCACATCGACCCAGGACGCCGCCAGATTGATGGCTGGATTCACTGCCTTCGGAGGGTTGATGAGCGATTCGATGCGGCTCATCATCCTGGAAGCGACCTTCGTTTGAATGACGGCTAAACTTGTTGCCAGCGCGCACGCAAACCGGATGGCTTGTTCAGTTTGAAGGTCACGCCAGGCACCGATCATGGCCTCTGCAAGATGCACAAGTTTTTGGTGCCCATCGGACTCTGCCCAGCACTGGGCCACCCAGATCGACAGCGCGTCTCCACCGCCCCTCATTTCTCCTAGCAGGGATTCAATCTGAATCATCTGCGCTAGACCCGGAACATGGGCCTTGCTCACTCCGGCGAGCCAGCGGCCCCCGTAGGCGGAGACCCCGGCATCCAGCATAACCTGCGTCTCAAAGAGACGTACCGCATTGTTCAATTCACTGACATCGCGGCGGCTAATGGCGGCGAGTAGGTTTTGCGCCGGTTCAGCCATAGCTCCTGGAGCGAGATTGGCGGAAATAACATCAGCGGCCATAGAGCTCATCGGCGGCACCGCTCCAGCAGCGCTTGGTGAGGGACTAGAGGATGCGATAGGAGCGGAACTCATGGGAGAAAAAGGGAGCGATAATCCGTTGGCTAGGACAGCCGTGCTGAAGCAATCATTCTTCCGTTTGGCAGGATTGAACGAATGCTGCAAGACGCCAGATAACTGCTACTATTTATCATAATTATTGTCATCTAAAATTTTGTTCAGTTCTTACGTAAGTTACCATAGAACAGGAGATGATCAGGTAAGGCCGAAGGTTTAGACTGTGAAACCAAGTTCGGAACTGTAACGGACCACTTCGGCGACTGGGTTCATGCCCAGCTTTCCGAGGGCATTTTTCTTATAGCATGAGGCGGTTCGAATGTTTAGTCCTAACGTCGAGGCAACTGTCTTGAGCTGCATTCCCCAGATCAGGTGGCGGACCACGTCCAATTCACGAGGCGACAGCTTCGAAAACCCGTTACGAGGTCCTCGGCCCTGGGCTTCGTCCGCCACCACGGCTGCCATTTCTGTCGAAATATAACCGTCTCCCGCCAGCAAGGCTGATATGGCTTTGCCGAATTCTTCCAATGAGACACTAAGAGGAAGAAAGGTGCTCGCCCCCGCTCGTAATACAGCAAGGCCAAACTGCCGTTCAGAAAGCGGTGAAAGCGCTAGAATTTCCGCCTGAGGCAGCCTTTTGCGCAGCCCTTCAAGGCCGCTCAAGCTGCAATCAGCGAGGCGGAGGTTCATCTCGAGGACGACCAAGTGAGGCGGAGAGCCATGCATTTGGCGCAAAAGGTCCGAAATGCTTTCGTAGCCGGCCACCATGGCAGCGGGCAGCAAGTGGGAGACCGTTTTCACGAGCCCGTCCCTCATAAGGGATTGAGGCTGGACAACAGCTATCGCCGGATGAAGAAGGTATCCGGGGCGCAGTGGACTTTCAGAAGGTAGGACAGCGACCATCTTCAACGGACGCACCTAAATAGTTTAGTGGCAACCAACCGAAAGCGTAAACCTGCCTAAATGGATATTTAGTACTGAAAATGTGAACAAGAACAGGCTTTAGCTCCCCTTGGATTGCACGAGTGCCTCGCCTACCACTCTGAGAAGCATTTCCGCTTTATAGGGTTAGCAATAAAGGGGTTCGCTCCTGCACTTCTTGCCGTGCTGACATGCCCAGAAGCCTTGATTTACCGGGAAGTATCCCCGACAGGAATCGAACCTGTATTTAGAGTTTAGGAAACCCTCGTTCTATCCATTGAACTACGGGGACGGCATACGCGGACACGTCTCGAAGACTCAACGCCTGTCGAAAAATGCCAAGGTAAGAATGAAAGTAAGAATACGTCTTCTCACTTCCATGCATATTCCGCGATGTCTTTTGTGTCCAATGAAATGCCAGTGGTCGAAAGTGGATTTCCCAAAACATCTCAGGAATACCGGCTATAAGCGGCGCATTTAATGCCGGGCTATCCGGCTAAAGCCGGATAGCCAAGATGGTTGGAGAATGATTTAGTTGGCTTGAATGAAGCCCGAACAAGTCCACAGCATCCGCGAGTCCTTTGCCGAAATCTCCCGCTTGGACCATGTTGCTGCTCTGGTGTCCTACCGCCGTTTGTTCAAGCTTGATCCGGCGCTGCGCTCCCTGTTTACCTTGAATATTGAGGATGAATCTCGCAAGCTCATGGATATACTGGGCGCGCTAATCGCGATGCTGGAGAGGCCTCGGGTCTCGATCACGAACTTCGCGCCATGGGTGCCCGCCATGTGGGCTATGGGGTGAAGGATGCGCACTATGCCACCGTGGGCGCAGCGTTGCTTGCGATGCTTTCTGAAACACTCGGCTCTGCTTTCACCCCTGAAGTGCGTGGCGCGTGGACGGCCCTGTATGGCGCCGTGGAGACGACGATGAAGGCGGGTGCGGCGGCAGTTCCGCACTGAGCGACTGCCCCAGAGTATTCGATAAACAACGGGAGGCACACCATGAACGTGGTGCCTTGCCCAGGAAGGTGGTTACTTGGATGCTTCCGCCCCTGTCGTTCCACGCAGGGTTTCCACGATGAGCGGGCTGGGACCGCTGCCGGGGATTGCCACGGCATGCCCACTCCGCTAGCACGACGGCCAAGCCATCCGGCCAAAGTCCAATGGCGCCTTTCGCGCTACCTCAAGGCACACGGCGGCGCTTATCCGACTAAAATTCTACGACCTTCGTCCCATACCTAGCCTGTGATTCCGGTGCATCATCATCACAGTCTGAGCGGCATCCGCTGCTCAACCTAACCGGAGACGCGCCTCGGCAACGACAGTCACCATCCATCCAATACCAAACTCAGCGCCTCATGAACACCGCACCTAACATCATTCTGGGTCCAACCAACCGTCTCCCCATCACCATCGAAGCGGCTCGGGCGTTTGGCCAGGGCTCCATGGCCGCCACGACTGAACGCACCTTGGTTCTGCTTGCCCACCTGTTCCCCATCATCATCTGGCCGTGGAAGCGCAAAGAAAGCCCCGCTGTGGATGCTCACGGAAAAGAAGCACTCAACAGGGCCTCACTCTCTTACTCGTGATGTTCCCGCTCGCCATCATCACCGGTCTGCTCGGCTCGATCTTCATCGCCACGCTTGTGAGCCTCGGCTCCAGCCTTGTGAGCTTCGCCATGCTGGCACTCGTCGTGATCGGAGCGGTGAAGGCACAGCAGGGCTGGTTGCTCCGCTACCCGGGGAATCTGCGTGTCATCAAGTAAATCACCAGCCACTCACCCCTTTATGCTACGACACTCGTCCGCCAACTCATTACCCGTGTGACCCTGCTGCAAAAGGTGTGGTGCATGGTGGAGCGACTCTTCGGCCTGCGCCGCGGATGTAAAGCTCCGCCGATCGGTCATGACGCCTGCATTAGCGGCCCTGCTCACCTATGCCAACTACGCCCGTCCCCCGCCGCTGTATGCTACAGTCAGCACCTCAGGCACCATCTCTGGCAAGCTGACGCTCCAGGGCAATGCAATACCCTTCATCGCAAAGGTGGATGAACGCGGCAAAGCCGCGGCCTTGATCCCCATCGCTGGCCGTCCATCGCTCTCACTGAAGATCCAGGCCACGGATGCCGCCGGCGGCTTTCAGTTGAGCTCTTGGACGGGCGCCGGAGGTGTCGCGATCACGGGAGTCGCGCCGCCTTCTTGTGCCATAAGCACAAGAAGGACCGTGCCGCCCGCCACGCCCAACAGCGCCAGGGTGCTGCCGTTGCCAGCAAGCTCTCTGACATTTGAAGAAAGGCGATCATCCGTGCTGTGCCGACCTTCTAGTTTGAACCATCGACGAGAAAAAATCGTTGCCATCAGACAGACTTGTCTGTATAGCTCGACCGTGTCTGAAACCAAGCAACGCATCCTTGATACCGCAGGCCAGCTTTTCGCTGAGCGCGGGTATGAGATGGTGGGCATCAATGAGCTGATTGAAAAGTCCGGCGTTGCGAAGGCGACTTTTTATCAGCACTTCCGCAGTAAGCAAAGGCTCTGCGTGGAGTGGCTCAAGCTGGAAGCAGCGGCTTCAGAACAGTCTGCCCGCGCTTTGCTTGACAGCCCTCTGCCAGCCCAGGAGAAAGTGGCGCAGAAATTTGACCGGCTTCGTGACTACCTTAGCTCCTCTGAATTCCGTGGCTGCGCGTTTTCCAATACGGCCACTATGGTGATCGAGGACAACGAGGCGCGGCAGGTGGTGACCGATTACAAAGCGGGCGCGCGATTATTCTGGCAGGCGCTGGCATTTGAGTTACGTCACGATCCTTCGGCGGCTCATGCCTTGGGCGATGCGTTGTTCCTGCTTTTTTCCGGTGCTGTCACAGAAGCTCAAAATGCCAAATCTCTATGGCCCGTCGACTCGGGTAAGGCAGCAGCACTGGCCCTGTGCGCCCCAGCTTCATCTGCCTGATTTCTTTTGCACTGCATCAAGACTGACTTGTCTGTCTAACACCTTCATTACCTCACTCATGCCCGCTCCCAACCTCTTTTCGCCACTTCAACTTGGTGCCTTGCACGTGCCCAATCGCATTTTCATGGCTCCCCTCACCCGCTGCCGTGCCGAGCCGGGCAACGTGCCCGGGGAGATGAATGCAGAGTATTATAGCCAGCGTGCTTCAGCGGGACTCATCATCTCGGAGGCCACCTCTGTGACGCCTCGCGGTTTCGGTTATCCTAACACCCCCGGTGTGTTCACCGATGCCCAGGTCGCTGGATGGAAGAAAGTCACAAGTGCCGTGCATGCAGCTGGCGGAAGGATCTTTCTTCAACTCTGGCACGTCGGCCGGATCTCGCATCCCTCCTACCAACCGGATGGAGGTCTTCCGGAAGCGCCCTCAGCGATCAATCCCAAGGGGCAGATTTTCACCGGTACCGAGATGGCCGACTACGTGACGCCGCGTGCCCTCGAACTGGCGGAGATCCCGCGCATCATCACCGAATATACCCACGGTGCGGAGTGTGCGAAAGCGGCCGGCTTCGATGGAGTGGAGATTCACAATGCCAACGGTTATCTGCTCGATCAATTCCTGCGTGATGGCACCAATCAGCGCACCGATGCCTACGGCGGCAGCGTGGCCAACCGCTCGCGCCTCACCCTTGAAGTCACCGAAGCGGTCGTGGGCGTCTGGGGTGCTGATCGTGTGGGCATTCGTTTCTCACCCAGCGGCGTCTTTAATGACATGCACGACTCCGATCCGCTGGCCACTTTCAGCTATGTGCTGAAAGAACTGGCACCGCTAAATCTCGCTTATGCGCACATCACGGAAGTGACGGCGCAGGACATCGCGCACGGTGCCACGGCAGGTGTGGGACCACGTGAGTTACGCCCTTCGTATCCCGGTAATATCGTGACCGCTGGCGGCTTCACTCAGGAGAGTGGAAACCAAGCGCTTGCTGAGGGCTGGGCCGATGCCATTGCCTTTGGCACTTCCTTCCTGGCGAATCCTGATCTGCCCATGCGCTTTGCCCAGCAAGCTCCACTCAATACTCCTGATGAGGCAACTTTTTACGCCTCGGGAAGTACAGGTTACACCGACTATCCAAGCATCGCGGCTTGAGTTAAAAAACCATCAGACACGGCCTCTCTTCTTTACATGAGCACCACCCTTGCATCCCCTGACCTGACCCAAAGCCCGCCGCGCAGCGCCCGCTGCCGTCTCGGCGGCTATGTGCTGCTGCCACGCCTGCTGGACAAATGCCGTGCCGAACTCGCCGGCAAAAACGGCGAGTATCACTATAACTGTCCTATGGATCGGCATTTCTTCAACTTCACTGGCGTGGATCATGAGGCCCTAAAGACTGAGGCCGCCACGGGCAAGGGCGATGGCGAACTGCTGGAGTGGATCAACGCGAATGCCAAGACTCAACGCGGCGCCTGGGAGGTTTTACAGTGGAGCGACTATCACTTGAATCGCGGGCCTGACAGCGATTCGGAAACTGTGGCTTTCTTCCACGGCCTTATTAACAACCACACCAAGACCCGCGAGGATATCACCACCTGGGCTGATGCACTGGACCTTGATGATTACTGCAGCTTCGGCGGCAAAGCCTGAATTCTAAAAAGGAGAACTGATATGTCATTTTCCCCACCCTCTTTCCTGTCGCCCGTTTCCATGAGTG
>JAQGPI010000323.1 GCA_028293175.1 Verrucomicrobiaceae bacterium
GGTATCTTCAGCGAAGTACCGACGAATCCGTTGCTGCGCTGCGTGGATTATGCACGGCTCCAGTCCTTGCTTGCGGACACCCAGCCGGAGGTGCCACTCATTATAGATGACACCGTCGGCACGGCAGCGAATGTGGATGTGTTCCGCGTGGCCGATGTGGTGACGACAAGTCTAACCAAGGCGTTCTCTGGAGCAGGGGATGCGCTGGCGGGAAGCGTGATCCTCAACAAGTACTCGAAGCATCATGCGGCCTTCAGCGCCTTCTTGCGCGAGCATGCGGACAATGAATTGTTCAGCGCCGATGCCATCGTGCTGGAACAGAACTCACGCGACTTCATCGAACGCGCTGCGATCATGAGCCGCAACTCAGTGGGACTGTACGATTACCTATCACAGCATCCTAAAGTGGATCGCGTATGGCACTCCATCAATGAGGGCGGCGCGGGCTACCAGCTTCTTCAGCGCGAAGGCGGCGGCCATAGCGGCATGTTCTCATTGGCGCTCAAGGACCCTGCCACCGCACCAGCCTTCTATGATGCGCTGGCCGTTTGCAAGGGACCCAGCCTGGGCACCAACTTCACACTGGTTTGTCCCTACACCCTGCTCGCTCATTATGACGAACTCGACTGGGCGGAGAGCTGCGGCGTGCCGCGCCATTTGATCCGGGTTTCCGCCGGGCTCGAGCCTCTCGGCGATCTTGTGGCGCGCTTCGAGCGAGCGCTGGCGGCAGCTCGATGATGTCTTGGCATTCGAGGCTTGTAGGCTGAAACGCGATTGCCCATACTCGCGCGAATTATGCGCCTATTTCCGTTGCTCATGCTCGTTGCCGCGCCTGTATTTGGCGTTGCCGCCACCCCTGAATTCAAGGGTTCCATCGAGCGACTGGACCCCGCATTGGACCAGCTCATTGCGCCGGAAGCAAAGATCGAAGTGCTCGCAAGCGGCTTCACTTGGTCGGAAGGACCGGTGTGGCACGAGGGCGGCATTGTCTTCTCCGATGTGCCGAAGAACATCGCGTACCAATGGAAGGAAGGCGACACCGCGGCCTCGACTTTTCTCAATCCAAGCGGCGCTACCAAGGTGCTGACGGATCAAGGGAGCAACGGCTTGGTCCTCGACAAAAAGGGCCAGATGATTCTTTGCCAGGGCGGTGACCGTTGCGTGGCCCGGCTAGAAAAGGACGGCAAATTCACCCACTTGGCTGAGGAATATAAAGGCAGGCATTTCAATAGCCCGAACGATGTGATCGTTCATAGCAACGGCACGCTTGTTTTTACCGATCCGCCCTATGGCGTGCCGAAGGGCGGGCGCCAGGAGCTCGATTTTCATGGCGTATTTGCAGTCACCGCCAGCGGCAAGGTGCTGCCTTTGATCAAAGACGTGCGCTTCCCCAACGGCCTGGCTTTCAGCCCTGATGAGAAGACGCTTTACATCGCCGTATCCGATCCTGAGAAGCCCCGAATCATCGCCTATGACTTCAACGAGAACGCCAAGACTGAGAACGGTGAAGCGATTCCAGCGGTGAGCGGCGAACGCTTGTTCTATGATGCCAAACCGCTGGTCGGCCCCACTCGAAAAGGCCTTCCCGATGGCATGAAGGTGGATACCAACGGCAATGTCTGGAGCACGGGCCCGGGCGGTGTGCTGGTCTTCACCAAGGAAGGCAAGCTGCTGGGTTCCATCCTCACCGGCCAGCCCACCGGCAACTGTGCCTTCGGCGGCGATGGTTCAGACATTTACATTACGGCCAACATGTTTCTGCTGCGCGTGAAGACGAAGGCCAAGGGCATGGGATTTTAATACAACAAGGCCGCGCGCCGATAAACAGCGAGCGGCCTTGGGTTCAAATAGACCTCAAGCGAACTGCGTGTAGGCGCGCAGTTCGGCGAGACGACCGGCCACATCATCAGCCGTGACGTTTTGCAAGCTGTGCGTGCTAAAGGCTTCGCAGGTATAGCTAGCGAGCACACTACCATGGACCACGGCAGTGCGCAGGTCGGCAAAGGTGGGCTTGGTCTTGCCATTCGCCGCCAACCAGCCTGTGAGGCCGCCGAGGAAGGAATCGCCAGCGCCCGTGGGATCGAAAACGGAATGGAGCGGATAAGCGGAGCACGCAAAAAAGTCCTGGGCGCCTTCACCAAACAAGTAACTGCCATGTTCACCACGCTTGACCACCACGAAACGCGGGCCCTTGGCCTGGAGCTTGCGACCGGCCTCCACGAGGTTCGTGGTCTGCGCGAATTCTTTTGCCTCGCCGTCATTGATCACCAGCAGGTCGATCTTCTTGAGCACATCATGCAGGCGCTCATTGGCGATGCTGATCCAAAGATCCATCGTATCAGCGGCGACGAATTCAGCGCCCGTGCACTGGTCCAGCATCTGGATCTGGTTGTCGGGGCTCATGTTGGCTGCCACCACGATCTTCGCGGCGGCCGCTGCGGCAGGCACCTTGGGCATCCACGATTCCAGCACATTCAGGCCCACCTTATGGGTGGTGCGGGAGTTCATGTCCGTGTGATACTCACCGGTCCAGGTGAAGCTTTCGCCATCGCTACGCTCCAGGCCGCTGGTATCTACGCCGTGACCTTCCAGGAGGTCGAGGTGCGGCTTGGGAAAGTCATGGCCGATCACTCCCACCAGATGCACAGGCTTGCAGAACACGCTGGCGGCCAGCGCGGCATACGCGGCGGAGCCTCCAAGAAGGCCCTCCTGCGAATGCTGAGGGGTCTTTACGTTGTCGATGGCGACGGTACCGGCAATGACGATGGACATGGAGTAGGGGAGGTCGTGGTTGAAAAAGGAGCGCGCACCATGGCAAGGCGATACGCCGGGGACAAGTGGGAAGTCAGGGGCACTGCCTCGCTCAACCCTTCTTCTTTTTCCCACTGCCAGCGGCCTTGGCGGGTGCCTTCACTTCCTCGACGCCTTTGTCCTTGGCGGTGTAAGGCATCTTCGCTGACTCCGGCGGCCCAACCAGTTCCGGCCTGTTGAACTTATCCTCCCAAGTATGCACGCTAAAGCCATCACCTACGCCGCCCATCTCGCCGAGGTACTTGATGCACTCGTTGCGCCAGTCCTCCAGCTTTGGAGCGTTGAAAGGCTTCTTCGCTGTCCCAGGGAAGATCAGATAGGTTACTTTGAGGCTATCCTCGCCACGATTGTAAGGTGTTGCTTTGGCGTTGATCTGCTTGGCAAGGAAAAGGCTGGCTTCGCCCATCTTCATGCTCGGCCCGTAGTCACCGCAGATGGCGGGAAGGATTTGTTTGCCATGAATCACCACCGCGTAATCACCCATCTGTGGCGCGTGCTCGTGGTTGCCGATGTAGGGCTTGAACAGCAGCGAGAGAACAATAAAAGGATCGCTGTCGGCAATAAGCGAGCTGTGCGCTTTCATGTCCTCGATCTCCGTTTTCAGCTGGCTCGACAGGGCCTTGAGCGAACGGGTGCGTTCAGCACTTACACCCTTTTTCCCAAGCTCATTGGCAGCATTTTCCAAACGGACCTGCCAGCGGGCCATTAGAGGATTGGCAATGGAGGTCTGCTTCTTCCAAAAGTAACTGGTGGAGGGCTGGTAATAATCTGAGCCCGCGATGCTTTCATCGAGGGTGGTCGAGCGATCGCCATCGGAACCATCCGCCACCACGTCCATCTCGCTCTGTATTAAGAGCGCCTTGCGCGCCGTCGTTGGGTCCTTCAATTCCAGAATCGTCTCGCAGTCGAAGAAGTTATGGCGGTCCAGCAGCTTGTTAAGGCGCGAGAGATCGCGTTTGATCAGGGTGGTCTTGGTGTCATAGAGCTTGTGATAGAAACCCGATACCTTGCCTCCCGCCACCAGTTTGCCCAGGCCGGGCAGCATCTTTGGCAGATTGGGGTTGATCTCAGCGAGTTCATCAATGCTTTGGTTCGCCTTGGGCACCCGCACGCTCAGGTTTTTGGTCACCTTGTAGGCGTTGGGATCTTCCACCTCCTTGATGGCATGCCCACCTTCCGTCGTATCCAGATTCGTGTTGATGGTGATGCCGTTGTACAGCGTCGTTACGTCCATCTCCTTGCGCGGCACAAACTTGTCAGGAAGCGGCGGCGGAAGAGGGGGCGTAGGCACCCGCACCTCCACCTTCTCCACTCGCACGATTTCGCGCGGTACTTCTCGTGTCACTTCGCGGGTGATGATTTTCGTGGAAGTGGCACTCTTGGCGATTTCGATGAGCGCCCGTTTGATCTTGGCTGCCATCGGAGTGAATGGC
>JAQGPI010000326.1 GCA_028293175.1 Verrucomicrobiaceae bacterium
AAGGGTGCCAACCTCCTCTTGCGCAGCAATGACGCCGTTCTGCAATTGAATCCTGATGGCACCACCTCGGATACGGCGCCCGAGTTGCCGTTGCCGCCTGACAACCGAGAGCCCACCATCACCGTAACCAAGGATGACAATGGTTTGGTACATCTTTGGCGCGGTGAACCGGGCGCTATGGAAGCCTTTGATCCCTTGCCTCACCCCAGTCCAGTGGTCACCACCGCCCTCGATTCCACCAACCGCTATCTTGCCACCATCGCCAAAGACAAGACCCTGCGTGTTTGGGAAATTCCCACCGGCCTCATGGTCACCCCGCCCCTGCCATTGAACAGCAGCGATGGCCGCATCGTCTGGGATGATTCGCACCTGATGCTGGCCGTGTGGACCGAAAACGAAGTTGTGCTGTTTGATTGGTGATCGCGGATTTTGGATGGTGGTTTTATTCGAAGCGTTTTGGAGTGCGCGAGGGCAGCCTGGGCGAGACCCCGCCTAGTACCGAGCCCTAGACTGCAAAATGGTATCTCTTCCTAAACGGCCAAAAGTTCCGAAGATACTTCGAACTCCTTCAAAACCACCCGCCCAGGTAAAAGAGGAGTCTTCGCCCCGTCTAGATCGCAGAATTTTGTCGCGCGCGCCCCTAGCAGACCTCGGCGGAAACCGTTATATTCCATACGATGGCAACACCTTCAAACCGCATGCGAGATCCGACTGGATCCGACTGGATCAAACCAAAAAAAGCGGAGAGGTGGCCCGAATTTAGGTGCGGTCATCCCGTTGATAGACCCATGAAATTCCGAGTTCTCCTCCTCCTGGGAATCACCACTGTCTTCGGCTTCGCCGCCGATGCTGGTTTGTCTGGCTATCAGCCCCTCAGCGGTGCCGTCACGGCAAAAATGGAGCCATCGAAAGCCTCTTCGGATGGTCTCACAGGGTATCTCGGCGTATCATTGGAAGACCGTCCCGCCGGACTTGCGATTGCGGAAGTCGCCCCTGCATCGCCCGCAGCAAATGCGGGCCTGCAAACGGGAGACGTAATGGTGAGCCTTGATGGCCAGCCTCTTCACAATGCCTCCGATGCTCGCACGCTTTTGCAAGCGCAGCCCCCAGGACGTAGCGTCAGTCTGGAACTCAAGCGCAACGGCAAAAGCCAGACCGTAAAGGCAACCCTCACCGCCACCAGCAGCCCCATGAAAACCAGCAGCCGCGTGGTGCTGGGCGTGAGAATGGGTGAGCCGCTTGAAGACGGCATTCCGATTCTGTCCGTGACAAAAGACCAGCCCGCTGACAAGGCCGGGCTGCGAGTCGGTGATGTCATCCTCAGCGTGGATGGAGCCGATCTTGGCGAAGCCCGCCTGCTGGCGGATGTGCTCTCAGAGAAGAAGGCCGACAGTGAGGTCAAGATCGTCATCCGCCGCAAGCAGCAGGAAATGGTGAAAACAGCGGTGCTTGCGGCGATTTCTGACAGCGGCCTGCTATCGGATGAGGAGCGGCGTGAACTCAAGATCTTCAAGAAGCCCGCCTTTCGCATAGCCGTGGTGCCCATCGACTTCTCCGATGTGAAGCACAGCAGCAAGATCCAGCAAAAGGACTGGGAGGAAGCCTTCTTCAGCCGTGGCACTTACAACAAGACCAATGCCCTGAACCAGACCGTCTATGGCAGCATGAACGACTACTACCAGGAGACCTCATGCGGCAAGATGAGCATCACCGGCAAGGTCTTCAATGCAGTGACCGCTGCCAAGGCCTTTGCTGTTTACAGCCAGCTCAAGGCCCGGGGCAGCGCCAAAGGCGGCCTGCTCATGGAAGTGATGGACACGCTGCTGGAGCGCGATGGCGATCACGCGCTTGATGGCTTCGACGGTATCGGCTTCATCTATGCGGGTGAGAAAGGCCGCGACATCTCGCGCGGCAACATCTTCTGGCCCCATCGCAGTAGCTTCCGGCGCAACGGCAAGCTCTGGTCTTATGTCATCATCCCGGAACTGAAAAACGGCAACATGAGCAACATCAGCACCATGTGCCACGAGACCGGTCATAGCCTGGGCCTTCCCGATCTCTATGCGCGGCCGGAGAACCCCGGCTCCGAAGGCACCGGCAGGTGGTGCATCATGTCCAATCAAGCGACCAATGGCCGCCCGCAGCACTTCTCCGCCTGGAGCAAGGAACAGCTTGGCTGGCTCACTCCCGTGGTGATTGATCCTGGCGTGAAGCAGAAGCTCATCCTCGGTCCGGTGGAAGGCTCCACCACTGAATGCCTGAAGGTACTGGTGCGTCGCGATGGCAGTGAATACCTCCTGTTGGAGAACCGCCGCAAAACCGGCTTCGATGCGAGCCTCCCCGCCGAGGGCTTGCTCATCTGGCGGGTGGTCAACAACCGCCCGATTCTGGAGGAATCCCACGGTATCACAGGTCCTTCCGGCCCTCGCGTCTTCCTGCCTTCCGTCCCCTACCCCAGCAAGGCCAACACCTCCTTCACTCCCTTTACCATACCCTCCAGCCGTTCGCAGCTTGGCGGCGGCCTGCCGGTGTTCATCAGCAACATTCGCCAGCTTGACGAGGGGCGCGTGGCCTTGGATGTGGGCTATGAGTTTGAGTAGCTGTTTCCTCATTTGCAATCCCACCTCTCCCGCCCACCCTCCAGATATGACTGCTCAGGACATGGCGGAGGTGTTCAACCGCATCGCATTGCTGCTTGAAATGAAGGGTGAAAATCCCTTCAAAATCCGTGCCTACAAGACCGGTGCCGAAACCGTGGAGAACTTCTCCGGCGACATCGTCGCACTAGCCACCGCCAACGAACTCGCGGGCATCAAGGGCATCGGCGAGGCCTTGCGCGACAAGCTTCACGAGATGGCGACCACGGGCGGCCTCGGGTTCTACGACAAGCTGAAGGCGGAGTTCCCCGACAGCATCTTCGCCTTGTTCAACATCAGCGGCCTGGGGCCCAAGAAGATCGCCCTGCTTTACAAGGAACTCAAGGTCGCGGGCGTTGAGGACTTGAAGCGCGTATGCGAGAGCGGAGAGGCCTCAAAGCTCAGCGGTTTCGGTGACAAGACGGTGGTGAAATTGCTGGAGTCACTAGCCTTCCATGAAGCCCATGCCAGCGAGTTCCGGCTAGGCGATGTGGCATCCGTTGCCGAGCATGTGCTCAACACCTTGCGTGAGCACCGTCATGTGGGTCGCGTGGAGGTTTGCGGCAGCTACCGGCGCGGCAAGGAGACGGTGCATGACCTGGATTTTCTCGCTACTAGCAAGACGCCGCAGGAGGTCATTGATGCGTTCGTGGCTATGCCGGTGTTTGTGCAAACCCTTGCCAAAGGCGGCACCAAGGCCAGCGTACGAACCAAGGATGGCCTTCAGTGCGACCTGCGCGTGGTGAGCGGCGCAGAGTTCCCTTTCGCCCTCAACTACTTCACCGGCAGCAAGGATCACAACGTGGCCATGCGCCAGAAATGCCTTCAGCGCGGCTGGTCGTTGAACGAGTACGCCATCACCGCCGAACCCGGCGCTGAACCGCCCCCGCCTATATTTGAAGAGCGCGACATCTACCGCGCGCTGGACATGGAATACGTGGAGCCCGAGCTGCGCGAGAACACCGGCGAACTCCTTGCCGCCGAGCACAACAAGCTGCCACGTCTCGTCGAGTTATCCAACTTGCGCGGCACCTTTCACAACCACACCACCGCCAGCGATGGTGTGGCCACGCTTGCTCAAATGGCGGAGGCCGCACAGGACCTCGGCCTTCAGTACCTGGGCATTGCCGACCACAGCAAGAGCAGCTTCCAGGCGAACGGTTTGTATGAGAATCGCCTGCGTGCTCAGATCGCCGAGATCCGCGCCATGAACCGCGCTTTCGATGGCTTCAAGCTGTTCGCGGGCAGCGAGGTGGACATCCTCAAGGATGGCACTCTGGACTTCGATGACGAGATGCTTTCAGAGCTCGATTACGTTGTCGCCAGCGTCCACAACGTGATGAATCTGCCCGAGGCGGAGATGACTAAACGCCTCATCCGCGCCATCGAAAATCCGCACGTCACCATGCTTGGCCATGTCACCGGTCGCTTGCTGTTGCAGCGCCCGCCCTATGCCGTGAACATCCCCGCCATTATTGATGCGGCGGCCGCTACTGGCACAATCATCGAGCTCAATGCCAGCCCCTCGCGGCTCGACATGGATTGGCGCTGGTGGAAGCTCGCCAAGGAGAAAGGCGTGCGCACCAGCATCAATCCCGATGCCCACAGCACGCATGGCTTGCAGGACCTGTTCTTTGGCGTTCGCGCCGCCCGCAAAGGCTGGCTCGAACGCGCCGATGTGGTCAACACCCTGCCGCTGGGCGAGATCGAAGAACTCCTTCAAGCCAAGCGCAAGAAGATGCTCGGATAAGCCCTATACCAGCGCCTGCAACGCCTCATCAAGGCTAGGGTAGTCGAACTGAAAACCACCTGTCAGAGCCGCCTGCGGCACTGCATGCTGCCCTTCCAAAACCATGCCTGCCGCCTCACCTAACAACAGCCTCAGCGCAAAAGCAGGCGCATGCATGAAGGCAGGCCTGTGGAGTGTCTTCGCCAGCACTCGGGTGAACTCGCGGTTGGTGACCGCGCCCGG
This sequence comes from Verrucomicrobiaceae bacterium, assembly GCA_028293175.1. Lineage (GTDB taxonomy): Bacteria > Verrucomicrobiota > Verrucomicrobiia > Verrucomicrobiales > Verrucomicrobiaceae > CAINXC01. The sequence goes on from JAQGPI010000326.1 coordinate 4,609, forward strand.
TGCCACCAGGTTTAACGGACCGCTCACATTGGATTGCTCCGCCGCCCACAGGATCATGCGAGCCTCATCCTGCACATGAATCCACGGCATCCATTGGGTGCCGCTGCCCAGCCGTCCACCGACGCAGGCGGAGAAAGCCCGCCGCATCAGCTTGAAGGCCCCGCCTTCAGTGGCCAGCACTACTCCGGTGCGCAGCAGCACTACGCGCACGCCCAGTTGTTCAGCCCGCCGAGCCGCCGCTTCCCATTCTACACATACTGACGCCAGAAACCCCTCACCTGCTCCACTGGCTTCCGTCAAAACAGAACCGCCACCGTCCCCATAGTACCCCACTGCCGAACCAGAGATCAGCGTCGAAGGCCTCGGTGAGGCAGCCGCCAGACAGCGCGTGACCTTCTGGGTGAACTCGATGCGGCTGTCACGAATGCGTTTCTTCTTCGCCTCAGGCCAGCGGCCAAAGACGGATTCACCAGCGAGATTCACCAGCACATCGATGCCCGACGCCTCCAGAGGCATCGCTGCCGCCATGTCCACCGGCCGCACTTCCGCCGCCCAATCCAGATAGGTCTTGGCGGGGTTTCGCGTGAAAGCAATCACCTCATGGCCATGCGCCACCGCCAGTTTGCCCAAGGTCCTGCCGATGAGGCCGGTTGCTCCAGTAATGCCTATTTTCATGATCTCGCAGATCTGCGTGAAGGTTTCGCAGGCTGCACTATAGTGGGCCGCATGCAGATCGGCAAAACGCTTCTCGCATTTGGATTTGGTTTGGCAGGCTGCCTGGGGATATTCGCATCGAACGAGAGGGCTTCCGCTTCTACTTTCCCATTACTTCCATGATCCTGGTGAGCATTGTTTTTTCACTGCTCATGCGGCTGGCCCCAAGATAAAGCTCAACCACTTGGCAACGGAACCTCACCGTTTTTCCATTTACTCGCGATGCCTATCATGGAATGCTGCGAGCATGAAGCCGTATCTTGCTCTTGCGTTGTTTTTCGCCGCCCAATCGCTTCATGCTGACTGGGTCATTGTCCAAAAAACCAACACCGCTGGTGCGGAGACACCGGTGACCATCAAGATCAAGGACAACAAGATCCGCAATGACATGGGCGACAAGATGACTGTCCTGCTCGATGCCGATGCAGGCGGAGCCCAGATGTTCATGCACGATCAAAAGAAGCTCATCCGCATGGATGCCGCCGCGATGAAAGGCATGACCGCCATGGCGGGCAAGTTCCTCGGCGATGCCGCTCCGGAGAAGCCGAAGGCCACGGGTGAAAAGGTCAAGCTGGGCGAGTGGGATACGGAAGTGTACACGTGGGAAAGCAAGATCGGCACCGCCAAGTTTTACGTTGCCAAAGACTTCCCCAAGTATGCCGAGCTGAACAAGGTGATGGACAAGATCGCCAAGTCGATGGGCAATCCCATGGCCGCCATGTTCCCCAGCGCCGCTGACTTCCCCGGTATGTCCGTGAAGTCCGAGATGACCATGATGGGCAAGGTCACCACCAGCGAGCTCGTTTCAGCCAAGGAGGAAGCGGTAAGCGCCGACGAGTTCAAAGCCCCGGAAGGCTATACCGAGATGAAAATCCCGGGCTTCCCCGGCGGTGGTGCTCCGAAGTAAAGCGCGACAAGCTCACTGCCCGCCGCCTTCTTCCATACGTATTCTCTCCCGGCTTGACGCCGCCATTCCGGCGGCGACTTTGACCGCTGCCCATGCCTGATGCCTCCTCGCCCAAATTGCTCTATTGCCGCTGCGCCTATGCCCAGGTCGTTCCCCAGGGCGTGAAGGATGCCGTGCTGCAAAAGCTTTGCGATTCTGGTGCGAGCTTTGAATCCGTGGCCGATCTCTGTGAGATGGCCGCGCATCGCGATCCCCGCTTAAAGGCCTTTTCCGAGGGCGCACCCCTGCGCATCGCCGCCTGTTTCCCGCGCGTGGTGCGAGGCCTCTTCACCCAATGCTCCTCACCGCTGCCTGAAGAGGGAGCCGAAGTGCTCAACATGCGCACGCAGTCCGCCGATGAGATTGCCGAGCACATGCTGCGCGAAACCCCTGTCTCGTAACGTTTTTTTGCCGTCATGATCACCCACACCCACCGTCCGCTCCGCGTCGTCATCTACGAAGGTAGTGGCGCGATTCCATTGCCGTCGGAAGCCCGGGCAAAGGTAATGGCGGCCCTGCTCGACAAAGGCTATGCGGTGACCCGCACCACCACGCAAGGCACCAGCGCCTTTCCGCATGATGACCGCAGCATGCTGGTGCTGGGCCTGTTTGAGCAGCAGCGCGCGCCGCAATTGGAAGACATCAGTGGCTTGGTGACCATCGAAGCCCGCGATATCACCGGCTTGGATGAGTTGGGAGTCCTTTCCCTGGTTGAGAAAACCCGTGGCGACCGCTCCATGAACCAGCCGGGCATTTGGAAGCCGTGGTTCCCGGTCATTGATTACTCCCGTTGCACCAATTGCATGCAATGCCTGAGCTTCTGCCTGTTCGACGTCTATGGCGTGAGCAAGGAGAACAAAATCCAGGTGCAGAACAACGACAACTGCAAGACCAATTGCCCCGCCTGTTCCCGCGTGTGTCCAGAAGTGGCCATCATGTTCCCCAAATACCAGCAGGGGCCGATCAACGGCGACGTGATCAATGAGGCCGATCTCGGTCGCGAGAAGATGAAGGTGGATATCTCCTCCCTTCTCGGCGGCGACATTTATGCCGCCCTGAAAAACCGCAGTGAAGCCGCCAAAAGCCGCTTCAGCAAAGAACGCAGCCCCGACAAGGCGCTGGATGAACGCAAGAAGTGCCTGACCAAAATGGTCACTGATGGCTTCATTCCGGCCGAGGTGCTTGCCGCCCTGCCATCTCCTGACGAAATCATGCGCAAGGCTGATGAAGCCAAGGCCAGGGCGCAGGCGGCGTTGGATGCGAATGCTACGGCGACAGTGTAGTTGCCCTCATCCTATAGTTCCGTCTTTCGCTACCAGTTAGCGATCCATTTGCCCTCCCCAGCCGTGGCTTGTTTGACTTCACGGCTGATCTTGCCCACGGGTGGAGACTCACCGAAGGACCAGAGGTCATAGGTCGAGTTCACGCTGCCGTCGCCGCCCTTGGTGTATTGAAACGGATGCCCGTATCCGTCCACCAGGAGCCACCCGGCCCCCGTCTTGCGCCAGACCTCGTTTGGCATGTCTTTGATGAGCACCCTCTTCAATTCCTCGCCCGTCACCCGCCCATCTGAAGGCAAATGATTGCCATTGATGGTGGCGATATGATTGCCACCATCACCTGTGAGGGCTTGGTAAAGCATGAGCGCGCCGCTCGGTTCATAATCATGGCCGTCCAGTAGTACCCGGACATTGCCTTTCACCGGTGACGGATATTCTCCGTACTCCGCATGGTAGTTTTCCAGACCTGACATGATGGCCTTGTGAAACTCGGCGGTTCGATTCCGGGCGGCAATCCGTTCCTGCGACTTAACGCCATCCCACAACCAGAACAGTGCGCCAAAAAGCGCAATGCAGGAGCATATCACCGTGAGCCGCTTCCGCTTCAAGCCATCATCTTTGGCCTCGTCCGCATTCATGTCGGCATTCTAACAAAAGACCCCGCGTCTGCCAATCTTCGTCGGCACCTTTCACTCGCCTGTGAAACAAAAGGCCTCTTTCGCGTATTGTACCACGATGAAATCATCCGCCTTGATACCGTTGCTCGCCCTTTTCTCATGCCTCATGGCTGCCGCAGAGGACGGCTTTGTGCCCTTGTTCAATGGAAAGGATCTCAGCGGCTGGCACCCAGTCAATCTCGCTGCTGACACCTTTACGGCGCGCGACGGCCTGCTCGTCACCACTGGCATCCCCATCGGCGTGATGGCTAGCGAGCGGATGTATGAAAACTTCATCATCGAGCTCGACTGGCAGCACATGACCGAGGGCGGCAACAGCGGCCTCTACGTATGGGGCGAGGCCATGCCCGCTCCCGGCGTGCCCTTCTCCAAAGGCATCGAGGTGCAGATCCTCGACCTCGGCTACGAGAAGCAGCATCCAGATGGGGCTAACAAGTGGTTTACATCCCAAGGCGACATCTTTCCCATCTGGGGTGCGACCATGACGCCCACCGGTCGCATCGCAGGCAAGCGCAGCTTCCCCACCGAGAACCGCACGAAGCCATCGCCCGAATGGAACCACTACCGCGTGGAGTGCAACAAGGGCGAAATCCGCCTGAGGATCAACGGCAAGGAAACCACGGTGGGCAAGGACTGCGTGCCGCGCAAAGGCTTCATCTGCTTGGAGAGTGAAGGGGCGGAATGCCACTTCAAGAACATCCGCATCAAGGAACTGCCCTCCTCCAACACGCCGCCGGATCAAACCGCCCAAAGCTACGAAGGCTTCCATCAGCTTTTTGATGGCAAGGGCCTTGGCGGCTGGAAAGTTCCAGGGCAAGTGAAGCCTTTCTGGAGCGCGGAAGGTGCCCACTTCATCGCCAAGGCCGATCCCGCTGCCCTGCACAGGGATCTGGTAACGGAGAAGGAATATAGCGACTTCGAGCTGATTGCGGACTGGAGGTTGTCTAACAAGTCAACGCAGGCAAATCATAGCGGCATTCAATTGCGGGGCGATGCCAAAGCCCTCATCCCCATCGTAGGCCAGGACGAATCCAATCCCAAGGGCAAGAAGAAAGCTGCCCAATGGAACCGCTTTCACATCACCCTCGAAGGCGACCGCCTCACCGTGAAGCTCAACGACAAGCTCATCACGGACAGTTCCCAGCTTTCCGGCATTCCTGCCAAAGGCCCCATCAGCCTGCTTAACAGCGGCGAAGGCATCGAATTTGCTAATATCTTCCTGAAGGAATTGTGAGCCAAGTCGCCGCGCTGAAATGCGGTTCATTTCTTCTTGCTGAACACCAGCACCGCATCCGGCCTCATCGGCTCTCCGTTGAATCCTGGTTCCTTGGATTCGGCGGTTGCTATGTAGGCGGCCTGGCCGCTGACAATGCCCACCACACCGCTCATATCGCTGCCGGTCTTGGGATTGAAGCTGCGCGCCTCGCAATGCTCGAAGTCGAAGGCGAGCTTTGCAAAGTTGGGGCTTATGGGCACGGCCTTGGTATCCGGCACATAGACCACTGCAAAGCTGCCATCTGTAGCAACCGCCGCCATGGGCTGCTGCTCACGCTTCAAGTCTTTCGGCAGGCCTTCAAGGAATCCATCATCCCGCCGCAGCTTTTGCCACTCGATCTTTTCAAAGAACGCCTTCATCTGGCCCACCTGCACCGCGCCGGGATATTCAATGGCCTTCTGCCACGGCGTTCGGGCATGGAACACTGGCTCTTGTTTGCCATCATAGAACTGCCACACGCTGTGGTCACCATACACATGGCCGCAGGCACCGGAAAGCATGCTCCACCAAGCGGCTCGGCGTGCATCGTATTCATCAAACCAGACGGTCGGCACGCCGGTCTTGGGGGCAATGCCACGCACGGGATGATCTTCATAGCAGGGCTCGCCATCGAGCGTGGGCTTCAGCGCAGGCAGCGCGAGGTTCTTGGCATTGAAGTCGAAGTTATGGATTGCCTGCGCGTGATGGCCCGACTGGAATTCATGGAAGTCGAGCCACGATTCATCCGGCCAGTAGTCGGATGAATTCTTTCCGCCCTTGGGATGAAAACTGATCAAGTGTCGGCCACCATCACCAGCCTTCAAACCCGCGGCCATGGCACGGATGATGGCGCGATGATTGTCGTTATCCACCGAGCGGTCGCCTCCTAAAATCCATATGATGGGCTTGTCCTTGTACCGCCTGCCGAGCCACTCTCCATAGACCTTGGCATTCTGAGGTGTGAAGATCTCAGGTCCCTTGCCCCAGGCCTTGTTCCACTTGTCACCCCAGGTAGGCAGGAAGCCGACGTAGATGCCCAGCGACTCCGCCTTATCGATAATGTAATCCACGTGTTTGAAGTAAGCCTCACGCGGCTTCGTAGGATCGAGATTCTCCAGCGGCAGCTCGCCATAGGCATTAGGCACGGAGACATCGTATTCCGCCAGGGCCACGGCATGCACCACGTTGAAGCCCTGCTTAGCGCGCGTGGTCAGATAGAGGTCAGCTTCCTCGCTGGTGAGCCGATGAAACAGCTCCCAGGCCGTGTCTCCGAGATAGAAGAACGGCTTACCCTGGTCCGTGACCAGATGCCGGTGATCCTCCGCCACCTTGAGCGAGGGAAGACCTGCAAAGGTCGATGAAGCAACCAGCAACAGGGCAAAACAGAGACAGCGCATGCCTGCTTCTATCAATCGCAGGAGAGCTGGTAAAGCCCCTTTCGCCCTTCCCACAAATTCCCGCTGGACAAATACTCGCCCTCGCTCACCTTTGAGTTCTTCATGCAAGGCATTCGCACAGAGCTTCTTCTGCGACTTCGACTCGGGCTGGCCGCCCGCTAGTCTTCCCTGCCCATGCCGCGCCACGACGCGCGGCAACCTATGATGAAGTTTTTCCCCGTGCTAGCTGGCAGTTGAATCGCAGCCACGGCTCCCCACTTTTCCCTTATTACTTGTCCCTTTTCCCTTCCCCGCCATGTCCTTTGATCCCTCCAAGAAATATCGGCCATTTCCGCTGATCGATTTGCCCAACCGCCAATGGCCCACGCGCCATCAATCCCATGCGCCCATCTGGTGCAGCGTGGACCTGCGCGATGGCAATCAGGCGCTCGCCGTGCCGATGAATGTCGCGCAGAAGCTGGACATGTTCACCACCCTGGTGAAGACCGGCTTCAAGGAAATCGAGGTGGGCTTTCCCTCTGCGTCTAACACCGAGTTTGAATTCAACCGCCGCCTGATCGAGGACGGGCGCATCCCCGATGACGTCACCATCCAGTGCCTGGTGCAGGCGCGCGAAGATTTGATCGAGAAGACCGTGCTTTCGCTGGAAGGCGCGAAGAGCGTGATCATCCACATGTACAACTCCACCTCGCCTGCTCAGCGCAATTATGTGTTCGGCAAGAGCAAGGCGGAGATCGTGGAGATCGCCGTGCGCGGTGCCCAGATGATTAAGGACCGCTTGTCGCGCCTGGAAGACAAGGGCACGAAGGTGACCTTGCAGTACTCGCCGGAAAGCTTCAGCGCCACCGAGGTGGAGTTCGCCAAGGAGATCAGCGAGGCAGTGATGGATGTGTGGCAGCCCACACCGCAGAAGAAGATGATTCTGAATCTGCCCGATACCGTCGAGGTTGCCATGCCCAACGTCTATGCGGATCAAATTGAGTGGATCTGCACGAACATCAAGAACCGCGATTCCTTGATCGTCAGCCTCCACACGCACAACGACCGTGGCACCGGAACCGCCGCCACCGAGCTGGGCTTGCTGGCCGGAGCCGACCGCGTGGAAGGCACCCTGTTCGGCAACGGCGAGCGCACCGGCAATCTGGACATCGTGCAGGTGGCGATGAACCTGTACATGCACGGCATCGATCCGAAGCTGGACTTCAGCGACATGAGCTCACTCATCAGAATGTACGAGCGCACCACAGGCATGACCGTGCCACCGCGTCAGCCGTATGCGGGCGAACTGGTCTTCACCGCCTTCAGCGGCAGTCATCAGGATGCGATCAAGAAGGGCCTGACCGGCTATGAAAAGCACCAGACTTTCTGGGACGTCCCTTACCTGACCATCGACCCGAAGGACATTGGGCGCGAATACCGCGAAGTGATCCGCGTGAACAGCCAGAGCGGCAAAGGCGGCGTGGCTTACCTGCTGGAATCGGAGTTCGGCATTGAGTTGCCGAAGGACATGCAGCGCGAGTTCGGCCCCATCGCCAATGATCTTGTCGATGCCCTGGGTCGCGAGGTAACGGCTGCGGAATTGAAAGGCATGTTCTGGAAGGAATATATCGACCGCGACCAGCCTTTCAGTCTGCATCACTTCCATGCCGA
>JAQGPI010000338.1 GCA_028293175.1 Verrucomicrobiaceae bacterium
ACGTGCTCATTTGCGACACCGAAAACCATTGCGTGCGCCGCTATATCCCAGGCACGGGGCAGATTGAACTCGTCGCCGGTCATCCCCCAACGGCTGGCCTTAAAATCGGCGATACGTGGCTGGCCACTAATCTGCGCCGTCCCCACGGTGTGCGCATAGGTCCAGACGGGTCGCTCTACGTTTGCGACACGTACAATAACCGAGTGCTGCAGGGCGAGTACAAGTGAGTAGCCCGGTTGCGCCGCAACCGGAAATGCTTCACCAGTTGCGGCGCAACTGAGCTACCTGCGCTTCGCGCCTCCGCGTGAGCCTATGCCTTCTTCTTCACAACGCCTTCCGTGGCCTTGATGAAAGCATCGGGGCCACCTTCCATGTAGCCGCCCTTCCACACCTGCTTGCCTTCGGCATCGAGGATGTAGAGCGTGGGGTAGCCGCTCACACCGAATTGTGATTGCAGCTTGGCGTTCTGTTCCTTGGTCTTTTTCGAGATGGGCGTGGATTGAGGAAAGTCCACCTTCACCAGTACTAGGGTGTCCTTGGCGAAGCTCTTGAAGGCGGGCTTGTCGAAGATTTCCTTGTCCAGCTTCATGCACCAGCCGCACCAGTCGGAGCCAGTGAAATCAAGGAGCACCATTTTCTTCTCCGCCTTGGCCTGGGTCATGGCCTTGGCGTAATCATCGGTCCAGCCAGCCGGGGTGCGGGCGAAAGCTTGGGTTAGTGAAAAAGTGAGAACCGCGAGCGAGGTGAGGATGAATGATTTCATAAGATGATGAGTGCGTTGGCAATGAAACGTGGGGTAGGGGACCTTTCTTGGCCTGCTATTAGACACCGGCTGAACTGACGTAAGCCAAATGCCAGCGCTGCTCGGTCTTCATCAGCAGCCAGCAAACTGCGCCGAGCACCAGGAAGCCGGTGGTAATCGGGATAAGCGTGTTGTTGTAAAGCTGGCCGATGAAGGAGCCCAGCACGAGAGAGAGCACCGAGGAGGCGGAACCGACGATGGCTGCGGCCATGCCCGCCACCTCGCCCATGGGCTCCATCGCGATGGCGTTCAAATTGCCAAACATCAGCCCGAATGCGAAGAACAGGATCGCCGCATAGACAAGGAACATCGAAAGCGTGATGACCGGCAGCACGAAATGCAGCGCCAGAAAGATAGCGGAGGCAACGACGATGGTGCTAACGGCACGAAGGCAGATGTACCGCATGCCCAGGCGGGCGACGAAGTGGGAATTGGCGAGGGAAGCGACGCCAAGGACCAGCGCCAGCGCGCCAAAATACAAGGAGAAGGTCTCGCCCACGCCGAACTGCACCTGAAAGATCTGCTGTGATGCGCCCAGGTAGCCGATGAAGCTGCCAAACGAGAAGCCCATGCACAACATGTAAACCATGGTTGTACGGTTGCGGATCACTGTGCGCAGGCCATGCATGAATGAATCCATGCGCAGGGGCATGCGCGCCGCACGCGGCAATGTTTCCTCCAGCCTGAGCGCAATCCAAAGGCCGATGGCAATGGCATAGACCACATACAGAATGAAGATGGCGCGCCATCCGGCCAAGTGCATCACGGCTTGACCCAGGCTGGGCGCAATCGCGGGTACGAGGATGAAGATCATCATGATGAGGGACATGACCTCCGCCATGTTGCGGCCGCTGAATTTATCCCGCACCACCGAGACCGCCGTCACATACGGCCCCGCAACGCCGAGGCCTTGCAGGCAGCGGCCCGCCAGCAGGATCTCAAACGACTTGGCAAAGTAGCAGATTACGCTCCCTACCAGATAGAGCGCGATGCCCGCGTAAAGCACCGGCTTGCGTCCCTTCGCATCGGACAATGGGCCTGCAATCAACTGCCCCAGGGCCATCCCGCCGAAGATGCAGCCAATGACGTATTGCACCTGATTAGCGTGGGCAACGTGCAATTCCTGGCCCAGGATGCTCAACGCGGGCAGCAGCGCATCAATGGAAATAGCGACCACCGACATCAAGAGGGCCATCAGCAAGGTGAATTCTTTGCTGGAAAGGGAGGAGGGAGGGGGCATGAAGATGGGGAAGCTTGGGGGATTTGGGAGGTAGCCGGGAGTTCCTACAGAACGGCCCATACCTTCTGGTCGGTGCATTGAATCGGCTTACAACTCAAAGCTGAGTGTCTTCGGCACGAATTCTGCCTGAAGCCAGTCTGGGAATGCTTCGGCTGAAACAAGCTCGCCTTTGCCAACGACTAGCCCTGTGCCCATGACGAACCCCGCCGCCCCTCCCACCACTGTCCGCTATTCTGTCGTGGGCATGGCTACGCTGGTCGCCTTCCTCATGTACCTCGACCGCATCTGCGTCTCCTGGATCGTGGGTTCGGATTCGTTCAAGAGCGAGATTCATCTCACACCCTCACAGCTCGATTGGATCAAGGGCGCTTTCTTCTGGGCCTATGCCCTGGCGCAGGTGCCCGCCGGATGGCTGAGCGACCGCTTCGGGGCGCGGGTGCTGATGACGATTTACATCACCCTGTGGTCGCTCTTCACCATCGCCACCAGCCTTTCCACAGGCTTCGTCACCCTCGCTGTGGCGCGCATTGGCTGCGGACTGGCAGAAGCCGGTGCCTACCCTGCCAGCAGCAGTATTCTCACCCGCTGGTCGCACATCCAATGGCGCGGCCTGGGCAGCAGCATCATCTCCACTGGTGGTCGCGTCGGTGGCGCGCTGGCCCCGTGGCTCACTGCTGCCGTGGTCATTGCCGTATTCAATAGCTGGCGTTGGGTGGGCTGGATCTACGGCGTCACCGGTGTGATTGTGGCCGTCGGATTCTGGATCGTTTTCCGCGACCGTCCGCGAGAGCATCCCTGGACCAACGAAGCCGAGCGCGCTCTGCTGGAGGAGGGAAGAGAAGGCAAGCCACAGCGCGAGCCCCCGCAGAATTTCCCCTGGAAGGCGGCGCTCACCTCTAGCAGCCTGTGGTTTGCCAGCCTCTACCAGCTCACCACCAATGTGGGCTGGGCCTACCTCGTTAATTCCCTCTCCGGCTACCTCAAGGACGTGAAGCACATGAGCGATGCGGACAACGGCCTGATTTCCACCAAGGCCCTGCTGCTGGGCATCGTCGGCCTGCCCCTGGGCGGACTGCTCACCGATTACTTGACGAAGAAATACGGTGCCCGGTTGGGCCGCATGTTGCCGCTCGTTCTCACCCGCATCCTCGCCGTGATCGCCTACTTCGCCGTGATGAAGGCCGATACGCCCGTGCAAATGTTCATCGCCTTCGGCTCGCTGGCCATGTTTGTCGATATGGGCCTGCCTGCCATGTGGGCGCTGATGCAGGACATCAGCGGCCGTCATCAGGCGCAGCTATTTGGCTGGGCCAACATGTGGGGCAACTTCGGCGCGGGCCTGCAACCGCTCATCGTTGGCTGGATACTGGCGCGCTACGATGTTCATCACAACAACCAGCCCGCCCTGCTTTTCTGTGCCGGTGCTTTGGTCGTCTCCATTGCCCTTGCCTTTGGCATTAATGCGGAAAAACCCGTAGTGCGCGAGGCAGCCGAGGCCCCAAAATCCGCCTTTACGTAACGGCCTCCGTGGCGGAACAGAGTGGCCCCCTTTCCCTCCAGGCATCCCTCATGCTTCAAGATCTCTATCAATACCTCTACCACCAGAATGAAACCGGTGGCATCCCGCTCAAAGGCACCGGTATCACCGTGGCCCTGGCGCTGATCGCATGCCATGCGTACGCCTTGCTGAACGGCGGCAAGACACAGGCTTTCCTGAAGACCTTCCCCCGCAACTACCCCTGGGCGGTGATCCTGCTCACCATTGATTTCATCTGGGGGATGATGTGCCTGGCAAACATGGACATGGGCGAATTCCACACCATGCGCCCTTGGTTCCTCTACTTAGTGCCGGTGGGCTTCGTGCTGGTGCTGGTCTTTGTGAAGGAATTTCTTGCGGTGCGTGCCCTGGGCGCGCTGCTGCTGCTTGTCGGGGGCATTGTGCTGGAGGCTGCCTTCCTCAAGCCACAGACAAGCCGCCTCCTACTGCCCATCATCGCCTACGCCTGGATCATTGCAGGCCTGTACTTTGTCGGCATGCCCTTCCTGATGCGCGACGCAGTCACTTGGGTCACCGCCAAGCCTCAGCGCTGGAACCTCGCGGTCTTCGGCGGCCTTGCCTATGGCGCGCTGATGCTGGTGGCGGCCTTGCTGTGGTATTGAGTTGACTTGAGTGAGCCATGAAGCCCCGCGTTCTCGTCATCCGCGGCGGTGCCATTGGCGACTTCATCCTCACGCTGCCGGCAATCAAATTACTGCGCGACAGCATTGCTGGCTGTCATCTGGAAGTGCTGGGCTATCCCGGTATCATTGATCTCGCCGTTGCCGCCGGGCTGGCAGACGCCTCGCGCAGCCTGGAGCACCGCTCAATGGCACTGCTGTTTGTGCCCAATGCCAAAATCGACGAAGCCCTCGCCGAATGGCTGAAAAGCTTCAATCTGGTGGTGAGCTACCTTTACGATCCCGACGGCCATCTAGCAGGGAACATGCAGCGCATCGGCATGAAAACCTTCCTCGCCATGCCCAGTCGCGTGATCGACGGCCAGGGCCACGCAGCGATGCAACTCGCCAAGCCGCTGGAAAGCCTAGCGATGTATCTGGAAGACCCCGCGCCGCACATCCGCATGCCGCAGGCTTGGGCTCCGTCGGACACCATTGCCATCCATCCTGGCAGCGGCTCGCTAAAGAAGAACTGGCCCGTCGAGCACTGGTGCCGCGCTGGCCATGAACTGCACGCTCTGCGGCCCCAGGCACGACTCGCCCTCATCACCGGTGAGGCAGAGTTGGAGCGCGGCATCACCGCCCAAGTGCTCAAAGCCTGGAAAAGCCTGCCCGTGGATCATTGGGACAGCCTGCCGCTGACAGAGCTCGCTGCACGCTTGCCAGGATGCTCAGTATTCCTGGGACACGACAGCGGCATCGGCCATCTTGCTGCCGCCTGCGGCCTGCCATGCCTCCTGTTCTTCGGACCCAGCGATCCCGCCACCTGGGCTCCGCAAAATACCGATGTAACAGTGTATCAAGCGGTCACCAAAGACTTGCAGGAAGTGAGTTTTGATGAAGGCTGGGGTGCGATCAAGGCATTCATCCAAGGGAGCACCGGCATTCGCTTCGCGGCTTCCCAGCTTGCCGGTTAACAGAAAGCCTGCGGCGAAGCCGCCACACATCTCAACGGATAACTCAGCCGCCACGCTTTCTTGCAGAAGATTCATCCCGCCTTCGCCGCCTTTATTGACAACCGGCAGGCTGCGAAGCCGCGAAGCGAATGCCAGCGCTCCTTTTTTACCTGCTACGATCCCGTCAGCAAGTACCCCACCAGATCAAAGAGATCCTTCTCCGGCATGGTCTGGCCGAAGAGCGGTGGCATCAGTGACATCGCCGTTGCCTTGTCTTCCTTGATCTCGTTCTTGCTCACCCGGTGCTCCTGCCCGGCTGCATCGACGACGATGGTGACCTGTCCCAATTCTCCGCGCACAAAGCCGCTTATGGTGCTGTCGTCCAGCAGCTTGATCACGTGCATCTGAAAGTTAGCGTCCACGTTCTTGTTAGGATCGAGGACATCCTCCATCAAGCGCTCCGCACCACGGTTGCCAATGCCGTCCAGCTGAGGCCCGATCAAGCCGCCCTGGCCCTTGAGTTGATGGCACACGGCGCAATTGGCAGTGAAAACCTGTGCGCCTTCCGCGGCATCGGGCTTGGCTTTGGCAAAGGCCTGGATGCGGGCGGCAATGAGCGTGTCCAGCCGCTTGCGCTCCTGCGGTGAAACTTCCACCGGAGTGGCCGGTGATGGCGGCAGATAGGGCCGCAGCTTGTCACGCAAGGCTAGCGGCGCATGCAGTTTCAGCATGGTTGCCAAAGAGCGGAGCTGTTTCTGCCGCAGATTGTCGGAGCTGAAGCTTTCGGCATTCGCTACGGCGGGCTCAATGCGCGTGACGCCCAGCCACGCATAAGCACTGCCATCATCGCCATCGACAATCTCCAGGCTCACCGGCTTGCCGTTGAGCCCGCCGAGATCCCATTCGATTTTCTGACAGACATCATTGCGCGGCGGGAAGGCCTTTTGCAGCACCGCGCCGCCCGCATCCACCAGCCGAACCTGATTCTTGTTGTTAGGCTCGGACTTGGGCGTGCCCTCATGGCCGCACAGCCAGAAGCCCAGTTTCGCGGGAGCCGCGAAAGCCTTGCTGCGCAGGATGCCCGTGAGCTTCTCGGGCGACTTCTGGCTCGGGTCCAGGCTGCTGAGCGCCTTTACCATTGTGCCATCCGCGCATTTGCGGTCTTGCAAGCACCAGGGGCTGGCGCTCTTGGGAAAGCCAGGATGCGGCAGGAAAATCCATTGGGTGTCGGCCTTCGCGCTGGCCGCTAGTAGGCTTTCCGCAAGCTCCGAGGCCCAGGCGATGAGCGAAGCGGGCGGCTTATCTCCCCGTTCCATCAGGCCGTTGTTAAGTGCCGTTACGGCATCAATTTGGGCCTGAGCGCTCTGCTTCGCACTTTCACGAGCCATGGTGATGGCTTTGGCAAGCAGGGCTTCATCAGCGTTGCGCGCGAGATGTTGCAAGGTGGCTGGTGCTGCGGTGTCGCCAGCTTTCAAATGAGCGAAGCTGTAAGTGGCTGCGTCGGCAGTCGGCACGGCCCTGATGATCTCCAGGAACCATGGCTCATCCATGAAGGCTTCATCCCAGCCATTTTTCCGCTCGGCAATAAGGTTTGAAAGGACGTCCGGCTGAGAGAGAAGGTCTCGCAACAATATACGCATGGCGTGAATGTACTGAACATCCCCCGAATTCTGCCATGGGCTGCCGCGTTCTGGCCCTCTTGGTGTGGTCATCTTCGCACAAAGATCGGCCAGGAATGAAAACACAAAGGCCTGCCATTCAGCGTCGCCACGCAGAAAATCGGGCCTGTTCAACAATACATTGCAGGCTGCTCGTCCGGCGTCGCTGCCTCGGCCATCGAAGATGATACCGAGGCACCACTTCTCCCACGGGTGAAGCTCTTCGTAACTGCCCATGATGAGCGTGGCCTGCGACATGACCAGACCGTATTTGTCGTCTCCCTCGTCATGCAGCCATACACCCCCGGTGTGAAGGCTTCGCATGACTTCGGCAATGCGCTTGCGCTCGCCCAGGTATGACAACGCCCAGAGCGTGTAGGCTGCCTTGAGATTGGGAGAATCAAACCACGCATACTCAATGGCATCATGAGGCGCGTTCAGGTTTTGATTGGCTCTGGCGACGGCAGGAGCACTGTCACCCACCGGCTTCATCTTCTGCCAATCATGAAACAGGGGCATGAATTCGGGAATCCACTCTTTTGTTCCCCGTCGCTTCACCTCTCCGAGCGCCAGCCTGCGCCGGGTGAGGTTGGCGCTGCCCATTTCCGCCGCCATGGCCTTCGCATCCATCTTGGAAAAGTCGGTGTTCGCTAGTGGGGTGTCCTTTTTTGTGATGCGCCATATCCGTCCCCGTTCCTTGTCGCGGCCCGGGTGATCGAGCGGCACCTCGTAATGGCCAATGATCTTGTTGTAGAAATCGGCGACATAAAGCGCGCTGTCTGGTCCCAGTTGCAGATCCACGGCACGGAACCAGGGATCGTCGCTGGTGATAAAATCCGCGCCTTCGTTCGCCGTGGGCGTGCTGCCGTTGAAGGTGATCTTGTCGTGATTCACCTTCGAGGTGACGCAATTCCCCAGGATCATGTGGTCATCCCACTCAGGCCCCCATACCCCGCCATCAATGTATAATACACCGCACAGGCCGGTGCTGCCGTGGCTGTGCTTGCACATCACCGGGCCGTGGCCGAGGCCGTCATCCGGCTTGCCGAAGCTGGGATAATAGGCCCCGCGAATGAGCTGGGTGAGGGGATTGCTATGGCAGTCGGCACTGTAGAGATTGTTGTAACGATCCCAGCACAGGCCGAAGGGATTTACCTGGCCCCAGGACCAGATTTCCACGTGCGGACCATCCGGACGGAAGCGGAAGACATTGCCGGAATGGAGGTCGAGCGTGGAGCCGTCTTTTGCCTTCAAATGCGAGGTGTTATTAAAGCCATGCGTGGCGTACACCCAGCCGTCCAAGCCTAGCCGGAAGCTGCTGCACATGCCGTGCGTATCTTTCTCGTAGCCGAGCGGGCCGAACAGCACCTCGCGCAGATCACAGATGCCATCGCCATCGGTGTCGGCGAAGTACCAGATGTTCGGAATGCTCCAGGCGATGCAGCCAGCCTTGTGCTCCGGCTTGTGCCAGGGCAGCACGCCAGTGGGAATGTTGAGTCCGTCGGCAAACACCGTGACCTTGTCCGCCTTGCCGTCGCCATCAGTGTCTTCCAGGATCTTGATGGCATCGCGGCTGTCCTTCACGCTTGAGCCTTGCGGGTCGGCCCAGCGTGATTTGTCCGCGCAGTAGGGGTACTCCACGGTGGAGGAAACCCACAGGTGGCCCCGCGCATCGAAGGCCATGTTGATTGGCTTGTTGATCATCGGTTCGCTGGCGAACAGATGCACCTCGAAGCCCTCCGGCACATGGAGCGCCTTCTCCTCCTCCGCCGGTGTCAAAGCCTCCGTGGTGCGCACGAGGCGGGTGGCGGACTCCTGAGCGTGTATGGTGAGGGTAAGGAGAAGGAGGGTCGGGAAAAACTTCATGGTGTGAAAAGAAACAGGACTTATGCGTCCCCATCGCTCCGGTTGCCCGCACCCTGCACACTGAGCGTAAACAAAGCCCCATTGGCGATTAGAAATTGCTCAGTGTGGAGAGCAACATCAATCCCGCCGATTTTCGGCAAACCCTTCTTCCCGAACGTCCATATGAACCCAACTGTGACCTTTTCATCTGATTTAAAAGGGCCCGGAGCGGTTACTATCACCCCAATCGGCCGTTTATTCTGCCCATAAAAGATATCCATCGCCTTGAAAGTTTCTCCCTTAGCACGCCCGTCCCGCACGGCAAATCCCGCCTGGGCTAGGTATTCCGGCAAGCGCGCCAACACGTGCCCTTCGCAAAGATATTCGGCGTGCAAATTTCCGGCCATAGGCCCTAAGATGAGAGCATTATAGGCTGCATTACACTGCCGCCTTATCCTTCACATGCGCCCAGCAATGCACGTGGGGCTGGCCACGGAAGTACCAGACCATGGAGGGGCCTTCGATCTGCCACACGTCCCAGACGCCGTCGTTGCCGATGTCCTGGTTTTTGTAGAAGGCCATGTGCAGGTTTTCCGTGCCAGCGCCTTCGATCATCTTCATCGCTTCGGCGACATCCTGTTTGCGGAAGGGGGCCATCAGATCGCCCAGCACCTTGTTCACGAGGTCTTTCTGATCGGCGTGCAGCTCGCTCATGGGGATGCCGGGCAAGCCCTTGGTCTTGCCGGTGAGCTTCACGGTGTCGTTGCCTTCTTCCTCGCGACCGGTGCCCAGCAGCGCCATCTCGCGCTGCTTACCATCAAGTGCCTTGAAGACATCGTTGGCGCGCTTCGCCTGATACCAATACACGTTGCCATCGTGGCTGGGCCCTTCGTTGAAGCCCTTCGATGCATGGCCGTAGAAGATGGGACCACCGAAGGCTACGCCCGCCTCTGAGTCGCCATCGCAGCGGCGAGTGCAGTGACGACCGGTGAAAACGAACTCGAACTTGCCGGTATCGGGCTCGCCAAAGATGCCGATGGCCGCGCTGCCGAAGCCTGCCTTGCCGCTGTCCTCGTTGAACTGACGCCACACTTCCTTCTGGTACTCGGGGCTGTGGAGGTCGTTGAAGATCTGCTTGATGAGGTCGGCTTGGTCGGCCTTGAACAGCTTCTCGATGGGCGAATTGGTGATGTGCCAGTTGTTGTCCACCTTGTGGCGCAGCGGGTGCTCGTAAGGGAAGCACACGGCTTTGCGCTGTTCCTCGGTCATGCTCTTGTAGAGCTGCGTCACGAGCGTTTCGCCGGAGGCTTTTTCAGCGGCGATGAGGTCACTGCCGCCCAGCAAACCTGCCGTGGCTGCATAGGCGCTGCGGGTGATGAACTGGCGGCGGCTGAACGAAGCAGGAGTGTGAATGAGGGGCGTGTTCATGGCGTTATGGATTCGTTGTATCAAAACGCCGGGAGAGGGGGAAGCTCTTTCGGGAACCGGCTGTACTCCTACCCTTTACAGCCGCCGCATTCTGCGCCAATTCCCTCCATGTCCACCGCCGCCGCCCGCTTCGAACTCCGCTCCATCCTGCTCGGAAAATCCGTCAAAACCGGCGATTTTACCCTCGCTTCCGGAGCCAAGAGCAACCTGTACGTGGATTGCCGCGTGACCACCTTCGACTCGCGCGGAGCCGTGCTTGTTGGCCAGCTCATGCACGAAATGGTGCGCAGCGAGCAGGCAAAGCTGGGCGTGGCCGTGGATGCCATCGGCGGCCTCACGCTCGGCGCTGATCCGATCTCCCTGTCCACCGCCATGACCTCTAGCATCGCTGGCGACGCGCCTCCCATCCGCTGCTTCGTCGTGCGCAAGGAAGCCAAGGGCCACGGACGCGGCAAGCGCATCGAAGGCAACTTCAACGCCGGTGACTCTGTGGTCGTGGCAGAAGACGTGATTACCACCGGCGACTCCACTTTAAAGGCCATCGCCGCCATCGAAGAAGAGGGCGGCAAGATCGCCTTCGTGGCCGTGCTGGTGGACCGCGAGGAAGGCGGCAAGGCCAAGATCGAAGAGAAGGGCTATCCCGTGGTCGCGCTGTTCAAGCGCTCGGAACTGGTGGATGTAACCACAGGGCCGTAGGCCTTACTCCGTTTTAAAGCGCCGCACCTCGGTGGCCCGGTAAATCGAAGGCAGCTTTTGATAGAGATAGGCTGAAGGGCCTGCTTCTTCGAGTTCCCCGACAGCGACTCCAAAGGTCTTCCTTGTGTCTACAACGCACCCGTTCA
>JAQGPI010000346.1 GCA_028293175.1 Verrucomicrobiaceae bacterium
CTTCCTTGCCTAGCTATTGAAACGCAGCGTCTCTTCCACCAAGGGATTTACGAAGGGCTGGTGGCCAGAGCCGGACTGGAGCCACGCCTGACGCAGTCGTTGGAACCATTGAATCTGCGCATCGGCATCGCCCATCGAGATGAAGGGCTGCTGGAAGGCGAGGCCCTCCCGCTGCTTGGCGGCGTATTCCCGGTCTTCGGTGAGGAAGTGCTTGATGAGATAGCGCAGCAGGCCCTTGGCGGGGCTCATCCAAGGGAAGGACCAGTAGGTGCTCTGGTGGACGATGGTTTCTTCGTCTGAGATAGGTGAGACCGTGGCGACGCTGATGAGCCAGTGCTTGTCACCGGCGATGTGCTCAATGCGGGTGCCGGGCAGCAGGTAAGTGATCTCAGTGGTTACATTCTTGCCGAAAAGCCGATAGAACATGTTCTCACGCGGGGCGGTGTGGCGCTTCATGCACCAGCCAAACGGAACTGGTGCAAACTCCTTCACTTTGGCACGGATGTTGTGCGACTTCCGATGAATGAAGGGAGAAGAATGGACGAAGGCGACGTGTGCGGGATCGAAGAAGGTATAAGCGGTGTGCTCCGCGTTCAGTGGATAGGTGACCTGGCAGTAGATCTGCGGCTTTGCATCACCGATGCCAGGAAGGAGCGGCAGGTCGGGGAGGTCGTCCTCGGCCTTGTCTCCCATGAACACCCAGATGACTCCCTGGCCCTCGCAGCAAGGGTAAGTTTTGTTGCGCACGCGTTCGCCAAAGCGGGCTTGCTCATCACACAAGGCAGGGATGGCGGTGCAACGGCCATCGGCGGCGAATCTCCAGCCATGGTAGTGGCATTGAACCTCCTTGCCATCAAACTGGCCGTGGTGCAGCGGCGTGCTGCGATGCGGGCAGAGATTGCGCATGGCAAAGACCTTGCCTTCGTTGGTACGGCCTAGCAGGACGCTCTGCCCCATGAGGGTGATGTGCTGCATTTTGCCCGGCTTCAGACTGGCACCGTTCAGGCCAAAGTACCAGAAGTTGCTCAGCGGCGGAATGTGATGCGGCCGACGAGCGGTGGCAGGTAGCGAATCGGCTGACATATGGAGGGATGCCCGCAAAGGCGGAATCCCGATATCAATCGCAGCACAAGGGGACTCGTTAATGGAGGTTAGGTTTTTCCTGATGCCAAGCGGTAGTTTTGCAAAACGCGGGTGGCTGTGGCGATAGCAGGTCTTGCAGAAGGTACGTGCGCCCTTAAAATGTGGTCATGTCGCCGCCCGTCTTTCTTGCAGCGAAGGTGCCGGATTTCCTCACCTTGGTGCTCGGCATCACCCTTGAAACGACGCTGCGCTATGCGGTCTTCGCCGGGCTGGGATGGCTGCTGGGCTACGTATGGTTCAAGCGCAGGTGGTGGAAGCGGAAGATCATCGAGCGGCTGCCGACCTCGGCGGAAGTCTGGCGCGAGGTGCGCTATTCGTCACTCACACTGCTGGTCTTCGGCTTGGTGGGGGCGCTGACAAGCTATGCCTATTTTCATGGGTATACGCAGATGTACCGGAAGATCGGCCAGTACGGCTGGCCGTGGTTCTTCCTGAGCATCGGCCTGTGCATCATTTTGCATGACACCTATTTCTACTGGACGCATCGCATGATGCATCACCGCAAGCTCTTCCGGCTGTTCCACCGTGTGCATCATCTGTCCACGAACCCCAGTCCCTGGGCTTCGTACTCGTTTGCTCCGCTGGAGGCGGTGGTCGAAGCAGGGATATTCCCGCTGGCAGTGACGGTGATGCCCATGCATCCGCTGGCGTTTGCTGTCTTCATGGTCTGGCAAATCAGCTTCAATGTGCTGGGGCATACAGGCTATGAAATCCATCCGCCCTGGCTGATGGACACCTGGATGGGCAAGTTCATTAACACTCCGACTAACCACATCATGCATCACGAAAAGATGCGCGGAAACTATGGCCTGTATTTCAATGTGTGGGACCGGTTGATGGGCACCAATCACGTGGACTATGAGAAGCGTTTCCGCGAGGTGACCTCTCGAAAGTCGCATGTCGCATCCGCGCCGGAGTTGAACCGTTGCAACATAGGGCAGACGGGCGAGTTATAGGCGTGATGCTTTCCTCCCGCCGCCTCCTCTTTGCCGTTTTCGCATTGCTGCCTTTCATTGCTTTCGGCAGGGATATCCTGGTGAACGACGCGGTGGCATTGAATGTGGCCCTGGACAATGTCCAGCCCGGCGATGTGCTCATTTTAAAGGCTGGCGAATGGAAGGACACGAAGCTCGCGATCAAGGCAGAGGGCACCAAGGAACAGCCAGTGACCCTGCGGGCGGCAACGCCGGGAGGTGCTATTTTAACAGGCGATTCGAAGCTGCAAATCTCCGGCCATCATGTGGTGGTGGAGGGCCTGTGGTTCCGAGATCCCAGCCAAGCTAGTGGAGAAGTGATCGAACTGCGCACGCATTCAAGGGAACTGGCTCATGATTGCACCGTGCGGGGCTGCGCGGTGACCTCCAGCGCGATAGTGGACTTGGGAAAAAAGACTTCGCGCTT
>JAQGPI010000370.1 GCA_028293175.1 Verrucomicrobiaceae bacterium
AGTATCGCCAAAACCAGGTACATCTTTGTCGGTAAAGAACTGCAGATAACTATAAAGTTCCTGGTTTCGGGTGATGTCCCATTCCTCAAACTTGCTGTAAGCCGAGCCTGGAGCGCCATTGTTCCAGTTTGAATCCCGCTGGAAGCAATAGAAATGATTGCCGAGCGTGCAGGCAAGTGCGAATTTCTTATCGATATCATTGAGCGCCGACAACTGGCCAGGCGTTGTGGCGGGCAGCGGCCACAAGCTGATCTTAGGGCGGCCAAAGAGGTTCAGCTCCGGCGCGCGGTTGTGGGTGGTGAGGAAGAAACGTGCCTTGCTCAGATCCTCCGGATTGATCGCCGGATCACTGGTGTTGTACTCCTTGCGCCCGATGCCGTTGGCGGAGGCCTTGGCAGCGAAGATCATTTCATCCACAGTCGCGAAGAGCCGGTCCTGCTTGATGGTCACCTCGCCGCCTGCGGGCTTGGTGCCGCCTTCAGTTCCCTGGTCGGTATTCGTGCTGGTATCAAAGGTGCGGGGCAGCCATTGGTGCCAGCTGCTGATGTGATTCCACCATGCCGCGAAGCCGGAGGAATCGGCGGGCTCACGTTCGGGTTCGGTGGAAGCGGTGCCCGTCTGGCCAAAGCGCCGCAGCACGGGGCTCAGCGAGGTGTAGGCGGGGTGGCCGCTGTTGCGGTAAAATTCATTCTTTGCCGGGATGCTGGCGGCATAGTTCTCATCGGCCGTGGTGTGAGTGTGCGGAGGTTCCCAGGGAGCAGGCTCGGTGGCAGTATTAACATTGAGCTTGCTGCTCTCGTCATCGGTCCAGTACGCAATACGCCCGACGATAGGATTCTCTGCACTGGGAGTGACCCCGCCCGTCCCTGATCCACCAAACTGAACCTCACCAGGAATCACGCCTCTGTCGGGAGAAATGACGCTGCCGTCTTGCAGGACGTAAAGCCAAGTCACAGGCATCGCCAGCCTGGGACTTTCCTCAGCAGGATTATAGGTGTTGGCACTGGCTTTCAGCGGAGGAATTTCGCCATCTGGGGGAGGGGCATTAGGACTGGTATTGTTTTCCGAATGCACTCTGAAACCCTCCACGAGGCCGACTGCCGCGGGGTCCACAATAGGGAAGACGAATCGCGGCCTATTCGAAGCCTCGGCACGACTGGGCTCGACCCGCACCGGCTCATTTAGATCCACCGTCTCCGCAGCATTTCTTCGTCCCACCTCCATCAAGGCCTGCAACCGAGTGGCCTCGCCGATAGGGCCATTGTCCGGATCTTGTTCCTCCGTCCCCTTCAGCTTGACCTTGCGGGCTGAGTAGAGCTTGTAAAGGGCGTCAACCGCTGCCCGTGGTTTGCTTCCATTTACGGTGGTGCCGAAGACCTTGATCATTCCCGGCTGAGAGGTCCAGGTATAGCCAGTGCCCTTCAAATTGTCGGGTGTGCCGGTGGCGCGGCGAATCTGTGAGATCACCAGCTTTTCCGGCAACTGAGAAAGCATGCGCACCTGCACGAGATCAGCCGCCGTGTAGGACCCGCGGTTCTCCGACTGGACCAGGGTGGTGACCGCAATCAGAAGGAAAGAGATCAAGGCGAGCGCCGCGAGCACAAGCACCAGCGCGGCCCCAGAGCGGACTTTGATAGAGGATGTGGTCAGGGCGCGAGAAGTCGAAAACACTATCTTTCTAATACGCTCCTGGATTCCAGATGTCGAGACTGCGTGTGGGCTATCCGGTCACATGTAATCTTGTGGTAATGGATGGGGAGGGGAGTTGATGGATGAGAGCTGATAGTTGATGGACTGGAAGGCCACCCGTTCCAGGCTATCAACTATCAGCCCTCCACTATCAACTACCCGGCGAAACCAGCTTCGCCTTGAAGATTTCCATCGCCTTCTGAATCAGCGGGTCTTGGTAGAACGAATCATCAGTCGCTGGCTGGGCGGGCGCAGCGTCATCCGTCCAAGGAGGAGCTTCGGTGCTGACCGGGAGTTCCGGTGCCCTGGCAGCGGGTGTCGGCGACTCCGGCTCTTGCAGGCCGAGGAAGAACTCGGATTCTGCCGGGGCCTGAAGGGAAGCATCAATGACCAGATCGAGCTTCACCGGCTGGCCTGCGGCATCGCTGAGCAGATCGGTGAGGAACTTGCGCGTCACATCGCGTAAGAGACTGTCACGTGAATGAGCTTCGGAAGTGGGAAAGCCTACCTTGACCACGCCGCGCTCAAAGCTGAGCTGGGTGCCTGTGGCTACCCAGGCGGCGAGCAGGGGGCGGCTGCGCTGCACGATGGGCAGAATGGTGGACCAGAGTTTGCTCATATCGACCGAGCTCATTTCGGGCTCGGCAAAAAGGGCGGGCTCGCGGGCGACCGGAGCTGGAGCAGGTGCGAAGGCGAAAGGCTTTGGCGCTGGTGCAGCTTCAGGAGCCGGGTCTTCACGCACCACGGCGGGCTTGGCGGCAACGGGGGTGTGCAAGGGGGGGGCTGCAACGGGCGCGACTGGAGCGACTGGTGCCGGGGCGGGCACAGGAACTGCGGTGACAGCAGCCGGAGCTGCGACGGGAGCAGGCTCAACTTTCGGCTGCTGAGGAACGGGCGCGGTGTAAGGCCGTGTCTCTGCCGCTGGAGCAAAGGCTTTGGGGTGCTCAGGCGAAGCGCGGGGAGGCGGGGGCGGAACGTTCGTTCGCCGTGTTTGCAACGCGGAGGCAGCACCTGCCGCTCCGCCGCCTGCCCTCTCAATGGCATCAATGACTTCGCTGAGCGAGACTTCAGCCAAGCTTTCTACCCCCTGGATAACGCCAAGCTCGAAATGCAGGCGCTTGTTGCTGGCCCAGCGCATGCGTGCATCGACTTCGGCTAGACCATCGACGATGCGCAGCATCTGTTCCGTGGTGCCCATGCCCGCCTGCTGAGCGACATCCGCCGACATCTCTGGCGAGAGATTTTCGAGGGCTGCCTCCGGGTCGGCCTGATGTACGAGCAAGGTACGGTAATGCTGAATCAGGTCAGCAAGCAGGCGGCCCAGGTCTTTTCCGGCCTCGCTCTGCTGATGCACAAAGCGTAGCGCGCCCACGGTATCGCGGGCCAGCATGTGATAGGCTAGCCCGCTCACCGCTTCCTGCGGGGTGAAGCCGAACATGCCGAGCACATCTTCTTCCTCGATCTTGTCGCCACAGAAGGCCACGAGCTGATCGAGCATGGACTGTGCATCGCGCATGCCGCCATCGGCGCCTTTGGCAATCGCGTACGCCGCCTTTTGATTCAGCGCGATGCCTTCCAGTTGAGCGATGTGAAGGAGGTGGTTGGCGATCACCGGATCAGGAATGCGGCGCAGATCGAAGCGCTGGCAGCGGCTGATGATGGTGGGCAGGATCTTGTTCGCCTCAGTGGTGGCGAAGATGAACTTCACGTGCGCGGGCGGCTCTTCCAGGGTTTTGAGCAGCGCATTGAAGGCTGCATTCGAGAGCATGTGCACCTCATCAATGTAGAAAATCTTGAAACGGCTATGCGTAGGCGCATACACGACCTTTTCGCGAAGCTCGCGCACCTGCTCCACGCCGTTGTTGCTGGCACCGTCAATTTCAAGCACATCCAGGCTCCGGCCTTCGGCGATCTCTATGCAGAGCGGATCATCGGGATTAAAGTCCACGCTGGGACCCCCGGGAGCATTCAGCGCCTTGGCAAAGATACGGGCGGTGGAAGTCTTACCCGTGCCGCGCGGACCCACGAAAAGGTAGGCATGGGCGAGCCGGTTCTGGGCGATGGCGTTGCGCAGAGTGCGCACGACATGGTCCTGGCCAAGCACGTCGGCGAACGTCTTGGGGCGATACTTGCGGGCGAAGACTTGATAACTCACGACCCCAGCTATAGCGACGGACCGGGTGCGGGCGAGAGGATTTTCTGCGGGAGGAGGGAGAACAGAGATTTAACCGCAAAGAACGCAGAGATCGCAAATTTGGGCCGGAGGGTATGTAATGAGGCTCGTCCTTTCAGGCCTTTGGCCTTGCTGTCCTCTCAAGGAGGAAAAGGACAGGCACGACGGAGGGGACCGCTCAACACTCTGGTTCACCTTTGCGGTTCCTGCGTTCTTTGCGGTTAAATCTTCGGCATCCGACAAATTCATCTCCTCACCGAAGAAAATGGTTAAGCTTGTGTAAAGGTTGTCATATCCGCCTTTTTCGGTCCGAAACTTGCCTTGCTCTCTCCCGCTTTCCATGAACCACGACACCTCCAACGATCACAACGACGGTACCCACCGCCTGCTGGTCATTGATGATGACCGCAAGTTGTGCCGGTTGATTTCGGATTATCTAGAGCCGCTGGGCTATGCCGTTACTGCCGTTCATACTGGGCCGGAGGGGGTGACGATGGCCGCCGCAGCGACCTGGGAGGCGGTGATTCTGGACCTGATGCTGCCGGGCATGGATGGCTTCGAAGTGCTCAAGCGCATTCGCCGCACCTCGGATGTGCCAGTGCTGATGCTTACTGCGCGAGGCGATGAAGCCGACCGCATTGTTGGCCTGGAGATCGGCGCGGATGACTACCTGCCCAAGACCTTCTCCACCCGGGAACTGCTGGCACGCTTGCGGGCTGTAACCCGCCGTACCGGTCGTACGAAGACTGTCGCTAAAGAGGAAGAACCGGAAGAACTCATCGTTGGCGGACTGCGGATCTGTTCGGCCACGCGGGCTGTGCATTTGGATG
The DNA here is from genome assembly GCA_028293175.1 of Verrucomicrobiaceae bacterium. GTDB lineage: Bacteria > Verrucomicrobiota > Verrucomicrobiia > Verrucomicrobiales > Verrucomicrobiaceae > CAINXC01. The sequence continues at coordinate 4,693 of JAQGPI010000370.1, forward strand.
GGGCGGTCGTCGTTGTTACTCCCGTAGAATTCGATCTGCTGCACTGTCTAGCGAAGGCCAAGGGTAGGGTGAAAAGCCGCGAGCAACTTCTCGATGAGATCCGGGACCGCGAATATGAGGTCTTTGACCGCAGCGTGGACGTGCATATCTCCGCCTTGCGCCGAAAGCTGGGCGATGACGCGAAGAACCCCCGTTTCATCCGCACCCTTCGCGCCGCGGGTTACATGCTGGCGAAGCAGTCCCCATGAAAACACCCTTCCCGCTGTACGCCAAAATAATCCTCTGGTTCTTCCTGAACCTGCTGGTGGTCTGCGTGGTGGCGCTGACCTTGCTGCGAGCTCGCTTTGGCGATTCCACTGACTGGCTTCTCGCCAGTGATGCGAAAGCTCGAATCCAGTCAATGACCCAGGTGCTCGCCGCAGAACTGGATCATTCACCCGCCGCCTTTCATGCGGAGATACTGGAGCGTTTCAGCACCGCCTATCATCTGAAGCTCTCCGTTTATAGTAATGAGGGGAGTCTCCTAATAGGTAATGAACTGGCCTTGCCTGCCAACGTGAAGGAGGAGATGCATAAAGAGGGGCAGCGACCGCGGAATCCTGATCAGGAAGACGATGATCCGCCCCAAGGGCCGCCCCCGCGTGATGTCCCCCCGCCCCCGCGACCGGTGCGGCCTGAAGATGTATTGTCTGACACGAACAACCCTTTGTTTGGGGCTCCTTTGGAAAGAGGCCGCGAGGGCCCTCCTGGCGCTGATGGTGAACCGCCCGAGCAACGCCGCCGGCCCATGCCACAGCAGCGAAACTTCCCTTTAGAGATTGTGCGCAGCGAAAATCCCTCCGCCTTCTGGTTGCTGGTACGCGCTCCGGTGATCGCGGCGGCAAGAGGCACGCGTCAGCGTGTGACCCTGGTGGGCCGCATTGATTCATTAACCGACAACGGACTGCTCTTTGACATGCGGCCCTGGGCTTGGTGGGGTGTGGCGCTGCTGCTTTTCTCCGCCCTCTTTTGGATGCCGCTGGTGGGCAGTCTCACACGCGCCATCTCCAAGCTCACTCGCGCCACCGAACAAATCGCGGAGGGTCATTTCGATGTGCAACTCAATGAGGAGCGCCGCGATGAACTGGGCCGTCTGGGTCATGCCATCAATCAGCTTTCCGCCCGGCTCTCAGGCTTTGTCACGGGACAGAAGCGGTTCCTCGGCGATATCGCGCACGAGCTTTGCTCGCCCCTCGTCCGCATGGAAATGGGTCTCGGCGTGATGGAACAACGGGTCGCTCCCGAGCTTCAGGAACGCCTTGCCGATGTGCAGGACGAAGTGCGGGAAATGCGCGAGCTGGTCAATGAACTGCTCTCCTTCTCCAAAGCGGGGTTGCGTGCGCCAAATGCGCCGCTCAACACTATCAATGTCCATAATCTAGTCGCCGAAGCCGTCGAGCGGGAAGGGGATGGTAAGGTGGTGAGCGATGTGGAGCCTCAGTTCGAAGTGCTCGCTGATTCACGGCTGTTGCTTCGCGCTGTCGGCAATCTGGTACGCAATGCCGTGCGCTATGCCAGCCATGCAGGAGTCATTCAGGTGAACGCCCGGCGCGACGGTGATCAAGTGCGTATCACCGTCGCCGACAGCGGCCCGGGTGTTCCCGAGGAAGCGTTGCCACGTTTGTTCGATGCCTTCTACAGGCCTGATGAAGCTCGTAGCCGCGATACCGGCGGCGCAGGTCTCGGACTGGCCATCGTTAAGAGCTGTGTTGAAGCATGTGGCGGAAGCGTCACCGCCCGTAACCGCGATGAAGGCGGCTTCGCTGTGGAGATGAAGTTCAGGATGGCATAGGACGAGAAGAGTCTTTGCTTTTCTATTACCTCTTGTCCCTTTTCTCTCTTCCGCCTTGAACGTTGTTCACCGCCTGCTTGTCTCCTTCCCTCGACAACTCACTCGGAATCGTCTAATACGCTTTATGGTCCCTGCTAAAAGATCCTGCCGTCCTCTGCTTCTGCTCAGCGCCTTGCTGCTGGTGCTAGGCTCCATGTCCGCTTCGGCCCAGTGGGCGGTGTATGACATGCGGATGGTGGCGGATGAGGAATCGAGCGTTAATTTTGTCCATTACTCCGGTGTCTATGTGGTCGCTCCTCTGGCGGGCGGACAGGCCTCGCTGATCTTCACCACTGAAGCGGATGGCCGTAACTACGCTGTGGCTGAAAACGCCGCGCGCCTCTTCGTAGCTGGCAATGCTGGCAAGGCCAGAGCGGTGATTTCAGCCGTCGCTTCCAGCGGCACCTCGCAGTCCATGTATCAGGCTAGTGGACCGCTCAATAATACGCGCTCCTATGTCATTCGTGGCGACAAGCGCGTGGCGATCATCGCCTCAGATCTTTACGGCCAGCTCATGACTTCCGATAACGAGCACTTCGCTGTTCCTGCCATTGACGGCAGCCTCGGCGTGGTCGGTCTCGCTTCCTTCAAAGGCTTCTTCCGCAAGGACCTCTCCGACCGCGCGGACGCCGAAGCGCCCACCATGGGGCAGGCAGTGGAAATCATTACCACGCTGCTGGAAAAATACGGTTATCAGTCGGAATCCGCTGAGACTCAGGCAACCAGCACCGTGACCGCTTCCCAGTCCCCGGCCGATCCCACCCCGATCAACGACGAGGGAAGCGCTGATGGCAGCCTTTTCCCGCCCGGCAGCCGTGAGGAAATGGAAAGAACTCTGCTCCAGACACGATGAAGAACGCCCGACAGCTGATGGTGCAATGCATTGAAGCCGCTGGTGGACATGGGATGACCTTGCCCTCCGTCAGTGCCAGCACCTCCATGGTGAACACGCTGCTGGATACAGGTGCCCTGGATGAAGAATCTTTCCTCTCGCACCTCGCTGGCGGCTTGGAGTTGCCTTGGATTCAACTGCCCGCGCCGGATTCCGCCGATGCGCCTGAACTCAAGCGCTTGCTGCCCGCCCGAGTGGCTCTGAAACACCGTCTGCTGCCTCTGTCCATCGTGCCGGAGGAGGGTAAGACTCACAAGAAAATCACCGTCGCCACCTGCGATCCCTTCGACCTCGTTGCCCGCCAGTCCGTCGCCCGCGACGTCGATGCGGCCGTGCGCTGGTGCGTGGCTCCGCGTAAGCGCCTGCTCACCGCCCTGCGCGATTTTTACGGCGTGGGCGCTGATGTGTTCGATGAAATCTTGAAGGGCCGCGAAGTGGATGCGGCCGACTTCGAACAGCGCGATGAAGCTAACATCATTGATGCAGATGATGAAGAAGCGACCGTGGTGAAGTTCGTGAACCAGATTATTCGCGAAGCTCTGGAACAGCATGCGACGGATATCCACGTGGAGCCCATGGAGGACACCCTGCGCCTGCGTTATCGTATTGACGGTCGCTTGCGTGAGCTCCCCGTGCCGGAAAATATCAAGGCCCTGCAGCAGTCCGTGCTCGCCCGTTTGAAGGTTATGGCAAAGCTCGATATTGCCGAGCGCCGCCTGCCGCAAGATGGTCGTATCAACCTCCAGATTGGCGCGCAGTTTATCGACGTTCGTGTCGCTACTATCCCTTCTGTGGAAGGCGAAAGCATCAGCCTTCGTCTGCTCGGCCAGGAGAAGTTTACCCTCGACCGCCTGCGTCTCGAAGCCGACCTTCGCCGCGAGGTCGAAGTGCTCTTAAAGAAGCCTAACGGCATCATTCTCATCACCGGTCCTACGGGTTCTGGTAAGTCCACGACGCTCTACACTTTCCTCTCCCAGCTCAATACCGAGCACCGCCGTATCGTCACCATTGAAGACCCGGTGGAACACAAGCTGCCCGGCGTGGTGCAGATCGCTGTTAAACCCGAGATCAACCTCACCTTTGCCGTCGGCCTGCGCTCCATTCTCCGTGGCGACCCCAACGTCGTGATGGTTGGGGAAATGCGCGACGTGGAAACCGCCGAAATCGCCATCCGTGCTGCTCTCACCGGTCACTTGGTGTTCTCCACCTTGCATACCAATGATGCCCTCGGCGGCGTCACCCGTCTCATCGACATGGGCGTTGATCCCTTCTTGGTGGCCAACTCCGTGCGCGCCTTCTTTGCCCAGCGCCTCGTGCGTTTGCTTTGCACCGTCTGCCGCGAGGTCGAGCCCCATCCCGAAGAAAAGCTGCGCGATCTCAAGCACGTAGGCCCTATCACCGGCACTATTTATCACGCAAGAGAAGGCGGCTGTGAAGCCTGCCGCCACACCGGTTATCGCGGTCGAATGTCCATCTACGAGTGCATCCGCCTCACCGCCGCGCTGGGTGATCTCATCAACCGCCGCGCCAGCCAGGCAGAGCTCCTAGAGCAGGCCGTCAAGGATGGCTACCGCTTCATGCGCGAATACGGCGTGCGCAAGATCATGCAGGGCCTCACCACCGTGGAAGAAGTCATGGCCGTGACCGTGGCGGAATCCGAGCGATAACGGCAGGGGAAACTTTCTCGTTAAAATGCGGGCACCACCGCCTATATGCGGTATGGTGCTCTTTCTTCGTTTGTGAAAACAACCTGTCAGGCAGCCCATTGGGAGGAAGAGCGACAGGTGTACGACGATGCAAAACAAGCCACTGACCGGCCTTCCCCAAGATGAAATGCAGTCCGCCGTGGCGGTGGAGATGCCCGGCATGGATGTCATAACGGAAGTGTTGCGCAACGAGGTCCTCCTAAAAACCGGAGCCCTGCAGAACGCCATTCTTAACAGCGCCAACTTCTCAAGCATCGCCACCGATGAAAAGGGTGTCATCCAGATCTTCAACGTCGGCGCGGAGCGCATGCTGGGCTATTTAGCCGCCGATGTGATCAACAAGATCACTCCCGCCGACATCTCCGATCCGCAGGAAGTCGTCGCGCGTGCCAAGGCCTTGAGCGTCGAGCTGGCCACCACGATTACGCCCGGATTCGAGGCCCTGGTGTTCAAGGCCTCGCGCGGCATTGAGGACATTTATGAGCTGACCTACATCCGCAAGGATGGCAGCCGCTTCCCCGCAGTAGTATCCGTTACAGCACTCCGCGACGCTCAAAACGCCATCATCGGCTACTTGCTCATCGGCACCGACAACACCGCGCGCAAGCAGGCAGAGGAGGCGCTGCTCAAGGCGGGTGCCCTACAGAGCGCGATTTTCAACAGCGCCAACTTCTCGAGCATCGCCACTGATGCAAAAGGAGTCATCCAGATCTTCAATGTCGGGGCGGAGCGCATGCTGGGTTACCTGGCCGCGGACGTGCTAAACAAGATCACTCCCGCCGACATCTCAGATCCGCAGGAAGTCGTCGCGCGGGCGAAAGCCCTGAGTCTCGAACTGGCCACTACCATTACCCCGGGCTTCGAGGCTTTAGTATTCAAGGCCTCGCGCGGCATTGAGGACATCTACGAGTTGACCTACATCCGCAAGGATGGCAGCCGCTTCCCGGCGGTGGTTTCAGTCACAGCATTGCGCGACGCTCAAAACGCCATCATCGGCTACCTCCTCATCGGCACCGACAATACCGCGCGCCAGCAGGCGGAGGACGAGCGGAAGCAGCTCGACCAACGCCTGCGCGACCAGCAGTTTTACACCCGCTCCCTGATTGAGTCCAACATCGACGCGTTGATAACGACCGATCTTGCCGGCATCATCACTGATGCTAACAAGCAGATGGAGGCATTGACCGGCTGCCCCCGTGAAGAGCTTATCGGTACTCCCTTCAAGAACTACTTTACCGATCCTAACCACGCCGCGCATGCCATCAATCAGGTGCTGGTCGAAAGCAAAGTCACCGACTACGAGCTCACCGCCCTGGCGAAGGACGGAACTGAGACAGCGGTGTCCTACAACGCTGCTAACTTCTACAATCGCGATGGCGAGTTGCAGGGCGTGTTTGCCGCCGCACGCGATGTAACGGAGCGCAAGCGTTGGGACCAGGTGCTAAGGGAAAATACCATCGAGCTGGAAAGAGCCACAGCCACAGCGGAAAAAGCCAGCCTCGCCAAGTCCGATTTCCTTTCAAGCATGAGCCATGAGCTGCGCTCGCCGCTCAATGCGATCCTCGGCTTCGCGCAGTTGATGGAGTCTGATGAACCGCCTCCGTCGCCTTCACAAAAAGCTAGCATTGATCAGATTCTTCAAGCCGGTTGGTACCTGCTCAAATTGATCAACGAGATCCTTGATCTTGCGGTGATCGAATCCGGCAGGCTGGTCTTGTCGATCGAGCCAGTTTCTCTGACAGCGGTCTTGTTCGAATGCCAGTCCATGATCGAACCCTTGGCGCAAAAGCGCGGTGTCACCATGACCTTCCCGCACTTCGACAAGCCCGTTTTCGTCATGGGGGACCACACGCGTATGAAGCAGGTACTCATCAACCTGCTTTCTAACGCGATTAAGTACAACAGTCTCGGTGGCACGGTGGTCGTCGATTGCCTTGCCGTAAGCTCACATCGCGTGAACGTCAGTGTCAGGGACACTGGCGCTGGATTGACCTCAGAAAAGATCACGCAGCTCTTCCAGGCCTTCAACCGGCTTGGCCAGGAAGGCAGCGCGCAGGAAGGCACAGGCATCGGTCTCGTGGTGAGCAAGCGACTGGTGGAGCTGATGGATGGCGTTATTGGAGTGGAAAGCACTGTCGGCGCGGGCAGCGTGTTTTGGGTGGAGCTGAACTCCTGCGACGAACCCTTTTTCGACCTGGACATGGATATTTCTGCTGCGGTCGGTGTGCCCAAGATTGTGACGGAGGCACCCACGCGGACCTTATTGTATGTCGAAGACAATCCCGCGAATTTGAAGCTCGTTGAGCAGCTCATCGCCCGCCGTCCCGATCTGCGTCTTTTGAGTGCGACGGACGGTACTCGCGGCGTTGAAATTGCCCGCACCTCCCTGCCACAGGTGATCCTTATGGACATTAACCTGCCCGGCATCAGTGGCATCGAGGCCTTGAAGCTCTTGAAGGATGACCCTGCCACCGCGCATATCCCCATCATTGCAGTCAGCGCCAACGCCATCCCCCGCGACATTGACAAGGGTATCGAGGCAGGGTTCTTCCGCTACCTCACCAAGCCCATCAAGTTTAGCGAGCTCATGGATGCGCTGAACCTGGGATTGGAAGCTGCCGGGTCCGCAGCCGTTCAGCGCAAGTGAACCTGTCTTAATTAGGGATTTTCGCCGCTGCGTTGGGGCTTCAAGTTGCCCCGCTCATCTTCTGGCCAGAAGGCACCGCCCGCAATCCACTCGCGCAGCATGCCAATCTGATCATCGGTAAGGCTGATGTCCGTGTGCGGCATTTTGCGCGGATGAGTGCCGCCCCGTTGCACCGCCTTGATCAGTGCGCTCTGTTCAGGATGGTGCGGCACGATGAAAGTCTTGCCCTTTGGGCTGTGTTTGAAGACGGCCGCCCTATTGCTTAGATTCAGAGCCGGGGCTGGCAATGTGCCGTTGTGGCAGCGCAGGCATTGTTGCTGCAGGACTGGCTTTACCTCCTTGAGGAAGTACTGTTCGTCGTTGCTGGCGGTGGTGGATGGTAGGGAGCATGCGGCAAGAAAGAGGAGCGGCACCAGGAACAGCAAGGGTTTCATGACGTTAGTCTGGCCCACCGCGGACCGCACAGCTAGGCGAATGTTGCGCATTGACGACCCAGGTTGGGTATCTCTGCCATTCACGTAGCGCAAGATCAGCCCGGCCAATGCCAAGACGCGACGAGCAACACCCGGCTGGCTGGGCGAAGGTTCATACTCAGCTCATTGAGAATATCACACTATGAAACACAACCAGCCAGTCACCAAGATCATGTCCCACCAGCTTATCACCGTGCACCATGGTGATCCCATTTCCAAGGTGCGGCAGATCATTCGCGAGCAGGGCGTGCATCATGTGCCGGTTGTCAGTGGTGATCAGCTCGTGGGCATCATCAGCGCCTCGGACATTCTTCGCATCAGCTTCGGCGATGCCTTCAACACGGATGAACGTGCCGTCGATGCCACTCTGGATCACACCATGACCATCGAGCAGGTGATGGTCAAAGATGTCACCAGGCTCACGGAGCAGTCCACCATCCGCGAGGCGGCGGAAATCCTTGCCGAGGGCAAGTTCCATTCCCTGGCCGTGGTCAACGGCGGCAAGCTGGTGGGCATGGTCACCTCCACGGATTTGATCCGCTACCTGCTGGAGCAGCTCTAAGCCTCTGCGAGGAAAGCGCAAAACACGCTCCGTTAATCACAAGCCAAGCGGAGCAGAGCGGAGGATTGCTTTCCATCTTGTGGGTGGCTCGACGCAAACTCGTTGGGCCCACATCAACAACTCTTTCACACTCTTATGTTGCCCAAATCCGAAATCGAATACGTGATCCATCCTCATCATGCGAAGCGCGTGGACACCCACTGCACCAATGATCCCGTGGAGGCCGAGGACTTCCTGATGGGCCTGCTCAGCATCGGTGCCGGGATCCGCCTGATCAAGCACGACGGCATCGAGCTCGAAGGCCCCAAGGCGGATCAGATGTACCGCGTGGCCGCAGACCGCCTGGCTTCCCGCCTGCTTTGCAACTCGCTTGGTCTGGACTCTTCCCAGGTAAACCACCGCTTCGGCTTCACAGCCTAATGTGAACGGTCTTTGCAGCAGCCCAGGCCGCACCTCCATGAAATTCCCGGCCCATTCTTCCATCTCCAAATCCGGAGGCCATTCGGATTTGCCATCCTTTCAGGTGGTGGTCCTCTATGAAGGCGACGAGGCGGCCATGCGGGCGTGGAAGGTGTTGGTTTGGCTGGAACGATTGTTAGGAGGGAGCCTGGATCTCGGGTCGAACATCTGGAGCTTCGGCAGCTTGGGGCAGGCCGGCTTCAGGGCGGCCTCCATCCGTGAAGGAACGGCGGCAGATGTAATCATTGTCGCCGCCGCAGAAGCGGAAGTACTTCCAGATCAGGTCAAGCGCTGGCTGGAAACTTGCCTTGCATCGCAGCATGGCGAGCACGCTCTCCTGATCGCCCTTCATGAAGACGAGCCGCAGAACAATGTCGCACCCGCCGCTCTGTGCGGATATCTCCGGCCCCTTGCCAGCCGCTGGCACACCTCGTTCATTTGCAACGAAGAGCTAGCCAGCCGCTTCACCAGCGATGCAGCCCTGGAAAAGCTCCGGCGGAAGTAGGGAAGCCAACTCCGGCAGGATGAACCATCCGGCCTTGATGCTTATTCGGTGCTGCATCACAACGGTATCAACGAATAGCCGCGCGCTTCACCAAGTGGGCGGCCATTCAAACAAACCTCAGATCACCTTCGAGCACTCCGCTTTGA
>JAQGPI010000373.1 GCA_028293175.1 Verrucomicrobiaceae bacterium
CAGCGCCTGTCGCCAGCAGCAGGCAGAGAAAAAAGCGTTTCATGGCGGATACAAGAAAAGCCTGGCAGTGCCACAAGGCACTGCCAGACCGGTGGGTGCCGTTTAGTTGTGGCTGTGGTCGCGGCCATTGTGCGGGGTTGCCGCATACGGGAAGACCTTGTTATAGCCAATGTCGTTGCGGGTCACATGATCGATGTCGGTATTGGCATCCCCGAAGATTTGCAGCGGATTGGTGCGCAGATCACTGAGAACGGCGATCACCGCAATATCCACCACATCATCTCCGAAACGGCGGCCATTGGGCCAGCCGCCAGACAGCGTGCCGCCGCCGAAGCCAGCCTGGAAATTGCTGTGCAAGGTATCACCACCAAAGATGCCCAGGCGATTAAAGCCCAGGTCATCGGGCGTTGCACCTGCATTTGAACCACCAGCGAGGCGCGCCGGGCCTGTTGAGAGGTCCACCTTCAGTACATCCGGGATGAAGATGCCGGCGAGATCCGAGCGATTGACCCGGCGATCGGGGGCTATGCCAAGGATGGTAGCGAGCTCAGGCGAGGTCGCATACTTTTTGAACTGCAGCGAGTCACTGGTGACGGGCAGACGGTTGTACAAATCCTTGTCTTGAGTGGCGACGAGCGCCTCACAGAACAGGGGGTTGCCCTGGCGACCGACCTGCACCCAGAGACCAGATTTTGTATCAGTGGTGGAACGCAGTACGGTGGTGGACTGGCGGCTGGTGGTGGCCCACACGCCTGCAACTTGCTGATCCGATCCCAGCTCCGAGAAGGGAATATTCAGCACGATGTTGTGCACATTGAACCCGCCCTGGCTGTCGAACGGTTTGTCGCCGCCGGTAAAGCTGAAGTCGAGGTCAAAGATACTCTGCACATCGGCATAGAAGCCATCGTCACGCTGACCGGCAAAGACTTGGTAGCCCAGGTTGGAGAAGATGCCGGTCTTGGTGTAAGTATCCAGGCCCGCATTCGCAGCCACCCCTTCCTTGGCAAGGTTGTCGCCGTTTTCACTTTGGTTGTAGTGAGGTGTGAGGCGCCCCTGATTGTTCGGGGGCACGAGGCCGTCGGCAAAGAGAACGGTGGTCCTGCCGCCGCTGACTTTCTTCACGGTGTAGTGCTGCGTCAAGTTTTGTTGGGCGTCATCGATCGCATCCACCACGCCGAGATAAGACTGGGCGATGGTGTTCTTGTTCTTGTAAACGGACCTAAAGGTGAACTGGTACGACAGTGTAGGAGCCACCTTGGGAGCCGGATTTGTGGCGGTGGGCAAGCTGGTGCCCGTGGCCACATTGATCGTATAGAGCACGCTATCATCAAAGTTGTACTTGTTAGGGCCGACGCCGGGCTCCTCGTGGGGATACACGGAGAGGGCCACGGTGAGATATTTCTTTGGTGTCTCACTGCTGTTGTCTTGTGAGACAAAGGCGTACACATCCGTGGTGTTGGCCGCAGGATCGAGAGTGATCAGCGGAGCATCCATGTGACTGGAAGCATGGCCTGCCAAAGGAAGGAGGGCCAGCGCCGCAAAAGTGGCGGCAAAAGTGTGATGATTGGTTTTCATAATAATGAAGTCAAAGGTTAGACGGTCAAAAGTCTCAGTTATGATGATGATTGCGCCCGTTCAGGGGCGTTGCCGCGTAAGGGAAGACCTTGTTGTAGCCGATGTCGTTGTGGGTCACCTTGTCCACGTCTGCCGTGGGTCCGCCCACTATGCTTGGAGGATTGGTGCGCAGGTCGCTGGCAATGGCGAGCACTGCGATGTCTACTACGTCGTCACCGAAACGTCGTCCGTTGGGCCACCCGCCGGGGATCGCGTGATCGCTGCCGCCAGCAAAGCCCGGCTGAATGGCGCTGTACAGTGTGTCGCCGCCGAAAATGCCCAGGCGGTGATAACCAGCGTCGTCGCCTGCCGCTCCGGTGTTGCTGCCGCCAGCAAGACGGGCGGCGGAGGTGGAAAGGTCCACCTTGATCACATCGGGAATGAAGATGCCCGCGAGATCGGTACGGCCGCTGCGACGGTCCATAGGCACGGCAAGCAGCGTGGCCAGTTCGGGAGCCAGGGCGTACTTGTTGAACTTGAGCACGTCCTGCGAGAGCGGCAGGCGGTTGTAGCCGTCCTTGTCCACAAGGGAGACGAGCGCCTCGCAGAACAAGGGATTTCCCTGGCGACCCACCTGCACCCAAGGGCCGGTGATGGCGGTGCCTGAGGAACGCAGCACCGAGGTGGAGCGGCGGCTGGTGGTGGCCCACACGCCAGCGATCTGCCGGTCGTCGCCCAGTTCGCTGATGGGGATGTTCAGAACAATGGTGTGCACATTGAACCCGCCCTGGCTGTCGAACGGCTTGTGGCCGCCGCCAAAGGTGAAGTCGAGGTCGAAGATGCTCTGCACATCTGCGTAAAATCCATCGTCGCGCTGACCGGCGAAGACTTCGTAATTCAGGGAGTTGCGGAAGATGCCGCCCTTGGTGTAAGCATCCAGGCCGGAGGTGGTGGCCACGCCTTCCTTGGCGGGCATGTTGCCGTCCTCGTCCTGGTTGTAATGCGGCGTCACCAGACCCTGGTTGTTTGGCGGCACGATGCCATCGGCAAACAAGAGAGTGTTGGTCACTCCCGGACCGATGCGGCGCACGGTGTAGTGCTGGGTGAGGTTCTGAGCCTCATCATCCACCTTGTCAATCACACCGATGTAAGAGCCTGCGATGGTGGCCTTGGTCTTGGTGGCGTTATGGAAGACGAACTGGTACGAAGCTGTCGGCGCCACCTTGGGGGCGGGCGTCTTGGCAGTAGGAAGGCTCGCCCCGGTGGCGACGTTGATAGTGTACAAGACGTTCTCGTCGAAATTGTACCGGTTGGGCCCCACGCCTGGCTCCTCATGCGGATAAACCGACAGCGCCACTGTGAGATACTTTGTCAGGTTATGATACGAGACAAACGCATACACGTCCGTGGTGTTGGCTGATGGATCGAGGGTGATAAGGGGCGCGTCCATGTGACTGGACGCCTGGATGCCGCAGGGCATCATGGCAGCCGCCGTAAAGGCGGCGGTGAAGGCTCGAGTGCGTGATTTCATATTATTTCTCTGGTTTGTTGGCAACCTACTTGGGCGGATGGTCGGGCCGGGGAGATGGTTCGCTGGAAGGATTCCGAGCAGGATCGAGTGCCTCCAGTTCAGAAGGCAGAAGGCTGGTGCGCATCACGTTCGCCATGTCCAGCCAGTGCGAGGCGGCGGCGGAATCTCCCGACGCGCCTGCTATCAGCCCCATGTGCAGATACAGCCGCCCATCCCTGGTGTTTTCGGCGACAGCCCTGGCCATTGATGCCATGGCTTCGGCCTGCTGACCTGCCTCGTGTTGCGCCCATGCGAGGGCATCGTAGCTGTACACGTCCTTGCGGGTTTCCAGTTCCGCCGCAGCCAGGGCCAGCGCCCTTTGCGGCTGAAGCCGACGGGTGGCAAGGTACAGGGCGAACGAACGAGGATCCGCAGCGGCACCGGATTTTAGCAAGATGGCTTCTGCAGCTTCCGCCTGATCTCTTTTACCTGCGGCACGGCATGCATCCGCGAGCGCCCACAGCACTTCTGGGAGAGGCGACTTCAGCGCCGCTTTTCCTAGCACTTGCACTGCTTCGGCGGGCTTTTCCTGGGCGAGGTGAATCCTGCCAATGACGTACAAGGCGTGGGGATAATCCTTCACCAGCTCAGCGGCGCGACCGGCAGTAACCAGCGCCTTGGCGAGCTGCCCATCCTGCCATTGGTAGAAGGCCAGTCGCGCCGTCACCCAAGCCATGGGCTCCGCATCTTTGTAGCTGCCGCAGGCGATCGCCTGCTCCGCCATCTGGATCGCGCCTTCGATATCGCCACGCAGCCAGCGCACGTGCGCCACGCGGCTATAACTGGCGAGGCAGGGCTTGGCATCAATCATTGTCTGATAGGACTGCACCGCCTCATCAATGCGGCCCTGCTCCATCAAGGCATCGCCGAGCAAAGCATGGTCCGTCATGTCCTGCCGAAGCGTGAGCAACTGCCTTGCCACGGATTCCGCATCATGGAAGCGGTGCATCGCCAGCAGGGCCTCGCCCTGCAACAGCAGGCCAGGCGAGCTGTTGTGATCTTTTTCCATCAAGACAGTGCCGCACATCTCGGCCAGCTTGTAGCCACCAGGATCAAACGTGGCACGCGCCCTGGCGATGAAGTACCGGCCTAACAACTCGATGCTGCGAACATCGTTGGGATTCCCCTGCACCTTCTTCTGAAGCTTGTCGATGGCGGCGGCGAGCGGGCTGATGTCATCCTCATGGGCCAGGATCATGGTCATCGCCATATCCTTTGCCGCCGGGGGCTCGGCGCTCCATAGGATGGCAGTGCCATTCACGAGCACGGCAAGTGCCAGCCATGCATAAGATACCGGAAAGGGAGTTTTCATTTTGCGAAGGCTTCTGGAATTTTCTAACAAACAGAATCAGGCAATGCAGGCCTGGGCCGGTCGGTGAGCTTATTCGGAGGCCGTTCGCAGGTGGATTCAGAAGACGTTCATTTTATTTTCACAAGTTTCCTGCATGGCTTGTGCGCGGTTTTGAAATCCCGATGAACGCAAGGAACCTCGGACACTGCACGAGAGCGAAGCAGTCTTAAATGCTCTTCGATGGGATTGTTTGGCAGGCATAGGGCAAGGAACTGTAGAAGGTCTCGCGTGGGCGACGTCACAGGCCGCTGCATTGCCACCCCTTGGTAAACGAGGAGTCCCTCATTCGGCGGCGACAGGGCAGGAGCTGCCTCAAGTGCCCGACCACTGAAAATACCCTCTTCCCCCTGATTAGGGCTCAGATCTCCCCGAGGGTAAATGAAGCAAAGTCATCTGGGGGGAGGGCGGCAGCGTCGAAGGCGTGAGAGGGATCGCTTTTAGGAGCGCCGAAGACCGCCGCCATCAATGCAGCGCCAATGGACTTGACCACAATGCCCCCGTGAGTGCGGTCTAGCACCTTCTGCTCCTCATGGATCACCGGCTCGCTCTCGCGCGAAATTATTGCGGCATTTTCTGCATGAGCACCTGACCTGAAAGAAGAGGAGCCTTGGTTACTATAAGACCAGGGCTAGGCTGCAATTGGGGAAGCAGGAAGTAGCCAGCTCCTTGCACAAAGGGAACGGCCCCGAAGCTACGCATCACGCAGATGCCGCTGAAGATTCCCGTGCGGTTGACCAGTGCCGGAGCGGCCTTGGTGGGATCGGGATCACCATGCAGAATGAAGCTGCCGTTGAAGACACCGCTGGAGGCGGTGATGGCTATGCTTAGGGTCGCCGGGTTGGGGCTGGGTGGGATGACCTTGTTGGCCGCCGCTGTTCCCGTGATGCGGAAGGTAGCGTGGCTGGCAAGGTCGGCGGCATGAACAGCACCCAAAACATTGACAGCGGGCGGGCCGGCATAAGTCAGCGCCGTTAACCCACCCTCAGAAAACAGCAGCCCGCCGTTGGTGCCGGAGGTGACGGCCGGAATGCTCATGACCAGAGGACTGGCGGCGGTGGGCTTGATGTACTTTGCACCGATTACTTTCAGGGAATGAAGGGGGAAGCCTTGCGAGTAACTCAGAGTTGAGGCGGTCTGGGCGGCCTTGACCCAATTGAAGGGCCCCACGCTGTCCAGCAGCAGATTGGGATCAGTGCCGCTGACTTGCACCCAGCCGTGGGCCGACCCTGTGTGGGTGTACAGCATGAAATGGAGAGGCACTTCACCGTGAGTCCCCATCGTCACATTAGCGGTGGTCACCGTGCCATCCGCCATGCGACCACTCCAAGTAGCCGCACCTGCCGCTGTGACCATCAGGCAGCCATACCCATCGCCCTGGGGATAGATGATATTGGCTTCATGTGGGCTGGCGGTGCCCTCGATACTGGGATCAATCTCCAGCGCGGAGGTGTACACCGTGGCGAATGTGGTTTGGTGCACAGCACGCCAGCCTAACAGGGAGATGGGCGATGCAGGCAGACTCACGTCAGTCACCGTACCGACCACGCTACCCACGTGCGATGGGTCACCGGCCGTATCATGGTTGAAGGTCAGAGCCAGGGTCAGATTATGCAGGGGAAGCGACCGTACAATGGTCACGGTAGAGGGGGTGACCACTCCACCCACGGTAGAATCCAAGCGCTGGGCGGAAAAACTGTAGCTCAATGCGCCCAGGGTAAGCTTGCCGGAGAAGACGCCGGAGGCCAGGGTCGCAATGCTGAGGGTGCCTCCATGACCGCTGGTGAGGGCGGCATCGCGGTCCACCAGCCCGTTGAATGTTCCCACCACATCCGCTGGCAAGGGGTTCACCGTCACATCCGCTTTTTGCGTCACCAGAGCCGGGCCTGCCGCATTGCTGGAGCTGATCACCAGATGATACACAGTGGGCACACTGATCGTCACTGTTGGCTTCCCGTGGAAATGCCCGGCGGCATCAATGCTGACTCCCGCAGGCTGGCCACTAAGGGTAAAGCCAGTCGGATGGTTTTGAGCCGTGATCACATCGTTCACCGTGCCGCTGACGATCCATGGCCCGGGCGTGAAGGCGTCGATTATCGGCTTGATGGTTATGCTCACGGTGAACATTCCGCTGGACCGCGTAAGAGGCATTTCCGCATGTTGTGGATCAGGCATGGTTACCATGCAGGTGTAGGCACCCGCGTCGTCGCTGATGCCTTTGGTGATCGTGAGCTTGGAGGAGGTAGCCCCTGAAATGACTCCCGTGCTGTTCAACGGATTCGGACCGTTGTGGAGCGTGGTGGGACCTTTCATCCATTGATAAGTGACGC
>JAQGPI010000388.1 GCA_028293175.1 Verrucomicrobiaceae bacterium
CATGGTCCACAATAAACTCCAATTTCCCCAGCCGATACGTTACCAGTGGCTGGTTTGACCACAATAACCGGGTGGCCAGCAGATGCGGCCAGTTGTCAAAGAAGAACAGCTCGCGCAGGCCGGAGAGCTTGTCTTGAATTCGGCGGATCATTTTCAATGGGAGTGATGATGTCCATGCGCCCCCTCGTGCACATAGCGGGCGGCGGTTTCGGCGGCAACGTACACCTCGCGTAGCGGCACTCCGGCTTTGCGAGCGAGCATGCGGCAGTCTTCAAACTCGGGTGCGTACTTGTGCTGGCCGTTGGGCAGGTGGCCCACTTTGACGAAGGTTTTGCCCCAGGGGGTTTCCACCTCCAGGCGATCACGCTGTATCACACTGCGCTGAGTGCTTTGTTCGCGCAGGCCGAGGGAGCTGGTCTCAGTGAGGATCAGAGTGCGCAGCGCGTCAGTTTGTTCGGGCTTGGCGATCACGCTGAGAATCACGCCCGTGCGGTTCTTCTTCATCTGCGTGGGCGTCATCGTGACATCCAGCGCACCGGCTTCGAAGGCCCGCTCCATGAGGTGGGCCACTTGCTCGGGATTCTGGTCGTCGATGTTGGTTTCGAGCACCGTGACCGTGTCGGTGGTGAAGGCATTGGCATCGGCTTCCCCGATGAAGACGCGCAGCAGATTGGGGATTGGCAGATCGCGGGTGCCGGCACCATAACCGACGTGATCCAGGCGCATGGCGGGCAGTTCACCAAAGCGGCTTGCAAGGTGCTTCAGCAAGGCCGCGCCGGTGGGCGTGACGAGCTCTGCCTGGATCGGCGAACCAACCACGGGCACGCCTTTGAGCAAGCCGACGGTGGCGGGAGAGGGGAGCGGAATTTGGCCGTGCGCGCCATGAATAAAGCCGCGGCCCAGGGGCAGGGGACTGCATACAACTCGTTGGATGCCGAGCATCTCGATGGCAATGAGGGTGCCCACGATGTCGATGATGGCATCCTCGCCGCTCACCTCATGCAAGTGTACCTGCTCGATTTCCATGCCGTGGATCTTCGCTTCTTCCGCCGCGATCATGCGGATGACGATGAGCGCCTGGGTCTTAATGCCATCAGCCAGGGTGCTGTCGCGCACCACGCGCTCAATTTCCGGCAGCGGCCGTGAATGGGGCTGCGCGCTGACGAGCACATCCACCTTGGTGGCGGTGAAGCAGATTTTCTCGACTTTCCTGGAAACGACGTCCCAGCCGGTGATGGGCAGCTTGCCTAGCTCCGACTTCAACGCGGCAAGATCGAGGCCGGCGTCCACGAGGGCGCCGAGGATCATGTCGCCGCTGGCACCGGCGATGCAGTCGAAATAAAGGGTCTTCATGTGCGAAGATTCGGCAGGATTTGCCTGATTGACAGGACGGATGTGAGGCGGCGAATCATGGGGGCGGCATGACGGTACTCATTTCCAAGGTCAATCAACTCGGTGACAACGTGGTTTTTCTGCCCGTGGTGCAGGGTTTGCGACGGCTGTTTCCGGAGATGCATCTGGTGGTGGCGACCAGCCCTGTATCGCGCGATCTTTACACCCGCTGCGTACCGGGAGCGGAGGTCATGGCCTTTGTCACGGATGGCTTCAACGGAGCGTGGAAACGGCCTTGGAAGCTGTTGCCGCTGATGGCTGCGTGGCGTTCCGTGCGGCCTGATGCGGTGCTGGTGGGCGATGACCAGGGCAACGTGGCGCACCTGCTGGCGCGAGCCTCCGGGGCCGCTCTGCGCATCGGTCCACTCATCGATTCTATCCGCGCCAATGGTTTGCTCACGCATCGTGTGCCGCTCGATCTTTCGCGTCATGTGGCGGAGCAAAACTGGGGCATCGCACGGCAGCTTGCAGAGCTGCTGGGCGGCACCCTGCCGGAGCAGCCGCTGGCTCCTGATTTGACCGGTTTGATTCAACCGGGGGCTGCAAGCACTGCCGATATCGTGATTCATGCCGGAGCCAGCCGCGCCTACAAACGCTGGCCGCTGGACCGCTACATCGCGCTGGCCAACAGGCTCGCTGAAACTCATCGTGTGACGTGGGTGGATCAAGGTGGCGGCGAAGGTCTCTTGCCTGCGGTGACGCGTTTCAAGCAGGGTGAGCTAGGGGCTTTTGTCACGCTGCTCGCGGGAGCTAAGTTGTTCATTGGCAACAACTCAGGGCCCATGAACATTGCCTCGGCGCTGGGCATTCGGGGCATCGTCTTCAACGGTCCGTCCACTTCGGTTTGGGATCCGGCCTGGCACTCCGGCCAGTTCACCCTGCTCCGCGATCCCGCGCTCGCCTGCCAGCCCTGCGACCACCTGACCCACCCCGTGAACGCTTGTCAAAATGCCAGGGAGCCAATGGCCTGCATGAACCGCTGGACCGTGGAGACCGTAGAGGAAAAGGTGCATGAGCTGATCGCGCGGCCAGTGCCGTGATCAGCCCGCCTTGGTGCCGCGAGCCACCAGCAGCCAGCCGATGCGCTGCTTCAGCGCCTTCCGCAGCCCCTCGGGGATGAACGGGATCATGCGCGAACTCATGTGCGTGACCGCCGTCAGTTCAACCCCAAGTCCGCTTTGCGTCAAAGCCCCGGCCAGCTCGTCCGCCGTGTAGTGCTTGTGATAGTAGCCGTCGGTGAAGAAGCGTTGAACGCTCTCCATCGTTTCCCCGCGCAGCAGCCTGCCCTTGCCGAGGAGTTGGAACAGGCCCTTGCCCCAGTAGCGCAGGCTGTTCTTATGATACACCATGATCAGCCACCGGCCGCCCGGCTTCAGCAGCCGCGCGACCTGCCGGTAGGCGGCGGCGGGATCACTGCTGTGATGCAGCACGCCCCAGGAATAGATGAAATCAAAGGAAGCGTCCGCAAGACCTCCCAACTTCTCCGCATCCATCTGCCTGGCGTCCACCTGCACGCCTTTGACCAGCGCGTTTTGGCGGCAGATGGCAATGGCGTTCCCGGTAATGTCCACGGCGGTCACTTCCGCGCCCAGCTCGGCAAAACGGCAGGCCGCACTGCCACCGCCGCAACCAATCTCCAGAACTTTCTGCCCGCGAAAGGCGGCAAAATCCACCGCTTCACCGAGGTACGGATTGGAATCGAAGTAGACCGCATCCATCTCCGCAAAGGCCCCGGCGGTGGCCGGCAGCCGCTGGTCCTTGTCCCAGCTCTGGTAGGTCATGGGAAAGGCCTCCCACCAGCCTTGGTTGCGGGACTGGGCGTCTGCAGGCCCATGCGACAGCTCCGCATGCTTCTGCTGCGGTTTCTGGTTGGTCCACGATTCAATCTGCGGACCGGAAGACGGAGAAGGGATCATGGGCGAAGGGCTGGGTTGATGCGCTGTAGATAGAAGCTATAACCGTCATCGCGCTGCGGCAGGTCACCGGCGACCCTGCCGACAGCCTGCCTCACCACCGCTGAATCGCGATGCAGCCAGTACACGGGCAGGGTGATCTTGAAGGCGGTATTGAAGGCCAGGAAGGACTCCAGCATGTCCTGCTCGTTCCAAAACCATTTCTGTTGGAGATAAAACTCCTTCAGCCAGGGGTAGGGCAGCACCACGTCATGCACATGCACCGCACAGCCCACGGGCAGGCGAGGATACACCTGATGCATGAGATGCCAGACATCACTGCCATGCTTGTAAACGTGGCTGGAATCGACAAACAGCAGCGCATTGCCCTCGCAGCGGGCGAGCAGTTCATCCACCGGCACCTGCTGTAGCGGCAGATGCAGTTGTTCGAAGCGGGTGTGTTCCGGCTTCAATTCAGCCCCGAGCAGGCGGGTGTAGGGATCGATACTGACAAAAGAGGCCGCCCGCCCCGTCTCGATGGCGTTGCGCTCCAGCGCCGCCAATGCCACGCGCGTGCTGCTGCCCTGGCCGATTTCCACCACGGAGTCGGGCTTCGTCTCGCGCAGCAGGCAGTAGTAGCTCAGGGCGTCCGCACCGCGGAAGTAGTAGTTGACCAGTTCAAAGCCAAAGGCGCGGACGGCCTCCGTAAACTCCGGCCCGTAGCGATCAATGCGGGCGGCATGGGCGGCTTCAAATTGCGCCAGTTGGAGATCGTGCCCGGGGATCGCGCGCGGCGATCCGTCGTAGTTCGCTTCTATCTCGCGCAGGTTGGGAATCGGCTCGTAAAAATGGTCGCCGGTGATGTGCAGCCCCAGCTTTTCAAAGGGCGCAAAAAGAAAGCGCCGCGCCAGATAGCGCGGCAAAGCATTGCGTTCTTTGCGGGCCTTGAAGAGCCCTTCTTTGAGTGATTGGAAATTCATTCCCGGGGAGTTTGCAGGATGCGGGCCGCCATCATGGCCGCGCCAAAACCATTGTCGATGTTCATCACGGCCACACCGGCCGCGCAAGAGTTGAGCATGGCCAGCAGGGCGGCCAGACCTTCGAAGCTGGAGCCGTAGCCGACACTGGTGGGCACGGCGACTACGGGCTGCGAAACGAGACCGCCGACCACGCTGGCGAGAGCGCCTTCCATGCCCGCGACCACGATGATGACGGAGGAGTTGCACAAGTCTTCGAGCCGGGCCGTAAGGCGGTGGAGGCCGGCCACGCCTACATCGCGGATGCGCAGCGCTTCGTAGCCGAGGTATTCGAGCGTCTGGGCTGCTTCCTCAGCCACAGGTTGATCTGAGGTACCGGCGCTGACTACCACAGGGCGACCTGCACGCGATGGCATCTGCCCGACGCGATAGAGTTTGGAACAGGCGTCGTAGCTGCCATGGTTCAAAGCCTTTTGGATGGCTTCAGCAATGGCTGGTAACACACCCGTCGCCAGCGCATGCCCGTTGGCCTGATGCAGACGTTGAAGCGCCTCGGTGGTCTGCGCAGCAGTCTTTCCGCGTGCGAACACCACCTCGGGAAAACCCTGCCGTTGCAGGCGGTCGAGATCGAGGTTGAGATCGGACATGCGGCCAACGCTAGAACAGCGTGTAAATAAACGGTGCCGCAGCCGTGGAAGACAAGATCAAGAGGCCCGCCAGCAGCAGCATGACGACGATCAGTGGCAGCAGCCAGAACTTGCGGTTCTGCTTCAGGAAGCCAATGAACTCGCCCACCAGACTGCGCTGGGATTCAGAGGCGGCTTTTTCGAAGTCGTTGGATTGATCGCTCATGATGGTGAGGTGTTAGTACTGGCTGAAGTATTGTTTCGCGGGCGGAGTGGGCTCCGCATCTTGCCAGTGGCTTGCCTGGCTTTTTTTCCATTTCAACTTGAGGGGATCGCGTCCGATCAGGCGCATGAACAACCCGATTGGTGCAAAGAGACCGAAAAACATAACGGCAAAAAGCAGATTTGCCATAACTATCCCAATGCAGGCCGCCAGCGCATACCAGACATAATACAGTGGTCGTGCGATCAACGGCACCGCCATGCACACGAGGCCGACACCTGCACCGATGCCGCCCAGAAGCAGGAACCCATGCAGCTCCGGCATGGCCTGGGTCTTGGCCCATTTCACGAGGAGGAACACGATAGCGATGCAAGGGAAGCCAATGATCAGGCTCCACGCGAACTTGCGCAGTTCAGCCGCATTCGGCTGCCAGTTGATTTCTTTGAAGGGATTGATCATGGCGTATTAATCGAGCTGGAAACTCTGCACGTACTTCTGCTTCTCGGCCTCGGTGAGGGCGCGTTGGGAGGTCTTTCGCATCACAAAATTCTCCACCACCAGCACGTCCATGTCGGTGGCTTGCAGGCAGTTGAAGGCTTCGCTAGGGGTGCAGACGATCGGTTCGCCGCGGATGTTGAAACTGGTGTTGATCATCACGCTGCAGCCGGTCTGTTTTTTGAACTCGCGCATGAGCCGGTAGAAGCGGCCATGACGGCGTTCATCAATGGTTTGCAGGC
>JAQGPI010000403.1 GCA_028293175.1 Verrucomicrobiaceae bacterium
GACCGGTTTCTTCCTCGATCAGCGCGACAACCGCAGCCGCGTGGAGCAGCTTGCTAAGGGCCGCGATGTGCTGAACGCCTTCAGCTTCAGCGGCGGATTTTCCCTCTATGCCGCGCGCGGTGGAGCCCGAAGCATCGCCGATCTCGACATCAGCAAGCACGCGCTCGACGGTGCTGCCCGCAATTACGCGCTCAATGCCTGGGCCGCCGCCACACCGCATGAAACGATCCAAGCCGATGCCTTCGAATGGCTGGCCAATGGGCCGCGCCGCGCCTTTGATCTCATCATCTGTGACCCGCCTTCATTAGCGAAACGCGAGACCGATCGCGCCGGTGCCATCCGGGCTTATCATGCCCTCGCCGCCTCCTGTTTTCGCCGTTTGCGCCCCGGCGGCATCCTGGTCGCTGCCTCCTGCTCCGCGCATGTGAGCGAAGCGGAATTCTTCGGTGCTGTGATGGACGCCGCCCACAGGAACGGCCCCGTGGCTGAGCTCTGGAACGCTGGTCACGCGCCTGACCATCCGGCGACGTTTCCCGAGGCGAGGTATTTAAAATGCGTCGCCTTGCAGGTGGGAGAATAGCAAAGGGATAGAGCTCCTACTTCTTCAATTCCGTTTCCGTCCAGAACGTGCTGCGGGTGCTGGTGGCTTCGCGGGTGGCCTTGATGATGCCGCCTTTCACTTCCTTGGCCTTGTTGCCGAAGTTGCTGCGCACGTAGCTCAGCACATCCGCGATTTGAGTGTCGCTCAGGCCCATGGGAGGCATGGGCACCGGAGCGAATTGTTTGAAGTCGGTGCCGTTCACTTTCATCGGGCCGGTGAGGCCGTGAATAAGGATCTTCGCCAGCGTGGCGGGATCGCCTGTGACCCAGTCGCTGCCAGCCAGCGGCGGGTACACGCCGGGCAGGCCCAGGCCGGTGGGCTGGTGGCAGTTCAGGCACAGGGAATCATAGACGGCCTTGCCCGGATGATCGATCTTGGGCACGGCCGAGGAGATGTTCTTCACGAAATCGGCATGCGCTTTCTGGCCACCAAAAGTCAGCGTGCCGATGGCGGGCGTGAACTGTGGTTTCAGGCTCTTCACCACCTGGATCAGTGCGTAATCGAGAAACTTGTCGCGCGGCTTGTCGAGCGCCAGCGTGGCTACTTCCACCGCCTCGGGCTTCGCCACATGACTCAGCGCTACGACGCCCTCCAGTCGCACGCGCGGGCTTTCATCAGTGATGCTTTTCGCAAGCAAGGTGAGCGCTTCCGGCAGGCGGTCGGCCCAATAGCCGACCACGCGGGCTCCATAGGCACGAACGCGGAAGTCCTTGGCCGCGAGGAGATTTGCCAGCACGGCGGGACGCGGAGATTCATGCGCCTCAAACACGCCACAAACTTCCATCAAGGTGCGCTCATCCTCCAGCTTCGCGACAAACTCATCCGCCGCCTTCAAGACCTCATCGCTCGGTGCATCGAAGAGCAGGCGCTTGGCCTGATAGCGTGTCCAGCGTTCCGGTGAGCGAAGCTGCTCCAGCAGTTGCGCGGGCTTCATGCTTGCAAGATCAGGTTGGACCACGGGCTTGCGGCCCTTGGCCGAAATGCGCCAGATACGGCCGTGTGTGCGATCGCGCTTCGGATCAGCATAGCTCGCCTGATAGTGACCGATCACTGGATTGAACCAGTCGGCCAGATAGATCGCACCATCCGGCCCCACGCTTACATCCACGGGGCGGAAGGCCGTACTGCTAGATGTCATGAGCTTCGGGAGCTGCGTGCTTCTGAAGCCGGAGCCCTCGTCCGTGAGGCGGTGAAGCTCCACAACATTGCCAAAGTAACCGCCGATCAAGGCGCAGCCCTGGATATCATCCGGCAGGGCGGCGGTGCCGATGAAATCAATCGAGTTTGTTTTCGGATTGCTGAAAAACATGTTTCCTACACCGTGATACTCATCGGGATCGGCGATGGCCACCAGCCCCGGCACGCAGTAGTAGCCGTCGGGCCGGTCGCCACTCTTGTGGAAGGGCTGGTTGTAGTCATCGAAAGCCACGCCCCAGCAGTTGTGGCCCGCCTTGCCACCGTTGAAGTAGCCGTCCATGTGCTGGGTGCGCGGATTCAGCCGCCAGACGCCCGCCTTTTCCAACCGCGCAAGGCCCCAGGCCGTTTCCACGCGGGAAAAGGCATGCAGTCCCTGGGTGAACCACAGGCTGCCGTCCGGCCCGTGGCAGATGCTGTTGGCAAGCTGATGCGTATCGCCAATGCCGAAGCCGGAGAAGAGCACGCGCTTGGTATCCGCCTTGCCGTCGCCATCGGTGTCTTTCAGGTGAACGATCTGGTCGAAGTCGCAGACGAATAGCCCGCCTTCGCCCGGCTCCAGGCCTTCCACCATGGTGAGGCCTTCGGCGAACTTATGTGACTTGTCGGCCTTGCCGTCGTGATTCGTGTCCTCCAGCACCAGAATGAAATCCGAAGGCTTCACGCCCGGCACCGTCTGCGGATAAGTCGGCGCACAGGCCACCAGCAGGCGGCCCTTCTCATCCCAGGCAATCTGGGTGGGTTTAGCAACCCCGAGATCTTCAGAGGCAAAGAGGTTAACCTCATAACCATCGGCCACGGTGAAACTGGCCTTCTCAGCATCCACGCTAATCACCGCTTCCGTTGTCACGGGTGGTGGCGGTTGCGAAACAAAGGGCTCGACCTTGTCGCCCCGCGCGATGGCCTGAATGTTCGCATCCAGCTTCTCCACCAGCGGCTTGCGGTTCTCGAAGCTCTCGCGCAACGAAGGCGCGTTTTCCGCTGGCTTGCCGAACATCTGAGTTACGCGGTCGCCATACACGAAGGACCAGTTCGCCGGACGCCAGCAATCGAACCATAGGCGGTTTTTTTCCACAATGGCCGTGCGCAGGGCGGTAAGGTCATCGGCTTCGCTGAATGAAGCGCCGAGCTGCTGCGCAATAAGGTGTGATACAACGCGCAGGCCTTCCGCATTGAGGTGCAGGCCGTTGTCGGTAAGCCTTGGCAGCGAGGCATCGCGCTTCGACAGGGGCGTGAACAGATCCACGAACACCGCGTTGCGATGCTTGGCGATGTCACGCACGGCATCCGCATAGGCTTTCACATCCGCATTGCGCTTGGTCAGATCCGGCGCGTGCGAGGCCACGGGCTTCTCAAAAGGCATCGGCGAGATCAGCACCAAGCGCGGCGTGCGCGAGGCGAACTGATCAATCAGGC
>JAQGPI010000287.1 GCA_028293175.1 Verrucomicrobiaceae bacterium
GGGTGCCGTAGAACCACTTCGTGGTCGAGGGCCGGAGAAAGAGGAACGTGCCCGCCATCGCCACCGGCACTAGCAGCAGGCCCACGCGCACCGTGCTGGCAAGCCAAGCGCCCACACCAATGGCCAGGATCAGCAATGCCAGCGGCATGGACATGCCCAGCTTGCGGCTTCGCTTTGCCACGTAGGCTAATCCTAGAGCCATCGCCGCCATCGAACTAGCGACCACGGAAATCGAGGTGGGCGAGTTCAACGTTCCAAAGGCGCGCACACGGTCGGCCTCCAACTGCTTGATCTCGATGCTTAGGTTGGTCTTGAGGTAGTCGATCTCGAAGGTTTGGAAGCCAAAGAGCTGCTGGTAGATGGCGTAGAGCGCCACCGGCACAAACACCGCGATGATGAACCGCGCGCACTTGCCTACCTCCTCCGGCGTACGGAAAAGCAGCGGGACGATGAACAGCAGCAGGGCATAGGCCGAGCCGTTCGCCACCTCGCGCAGGGTGCCACCGACGCCGCCGCCTTGATGGAACACCACTGCGGCGAGGCCGACATTCAGCACCAGGGCGATGATGAAGCGTTTGACGTCCCCGGCGTCAGCCACCGTCTTGCCAAAGACCACTCGCAGCAGCAGCCCCAGCGAAATGCCCACCAGTGTCACAGGGGCGATGCCGAGCACAGAGAACAACTCGTCCCTTGTGATCTTGCCAGCGAACACCATGAGGCGTTTCAGGAGGTCGAGGTAGCCGCATTGGATGATGAGCAGGCTGAACGACAAGCGCGGAGCGATCAGCCCCACGGCGCCGCTGGCCAGCATGATGTAGTAGAACAGGCCCGCGAGCTGGTTGCCCTGGGACAGCAGGATGGACGATGAGATGTAGACCGCTGCGAACAGAGCGCCGATGACGGCGACGATAGTGAGCGGGCTGGCGTTGCTTCCGTTGTTGCTCATGGGG
Source organism: Verrucomicrobiaceae bacterium (assembly GCA_028293175.1). GTDB lineage: Bacteria > Verrucomicrobiota > Verrucomicrobiia > Verrucomicrobiales > Verrucomicrobiaceae > CAINXC01. Next base: position 951 of record JAQGPI010000287.1, read on the forward strand.
TCAAGGGTGAAGGGACGCGGCGGGCGAGGGTTTCAAGCTCATGCATCACCTGCAAGACGCTGATCGCGTGCATGCAGCAGGGGCGCTCAAGGCCGAGGGCCTGCACTTCCACCGGCGGTGCGCATTCATGCAGGTAGCAGCCGATGCAGGGCAGCGAGGAGGCCCGCAGCGTTTTGGCAGCGGGCGCTCGAAAAACACCCGTGAACTCAGGATTGGTGGAGCCAAACACACCGAGCGCGGGGCAATCAACGGACTGCGCCAGATGGAACAAGCCGCTGTCGTTGCCACACATGGCGGCGGCTTGGTTTAGGATGGCGGCGGCCTGCGGGATGGAGGTCTTGCCCAGGAGGTTGAGCGTACCGGGCGGGGTTTGCAAACGGCCGAGATCGCCCGCGCCGCCGAGATAGACCACGCCCCATCCGCTTGCATCCAATTGCGCGCCCAGTTCAACGAAGGAAGCCAGCGGCCACTGCTTGGTGCTCACCTGTAGGAAGGCATTGCCCGTACCGGGAGCGATAGCGATGAGGGGCTTCTCTGGCAGCGAAGGCAATTCGACGTCTGCCAGCAAGTGGCGCATGTCATAGCCAAGGCCCCGATCCACACCGCCGTTCACTTGCGACCACAGATCCAGGTACTGCTGCGAGGCATGTGAAACCGTGTGCCGTGGATCACCGGCCACGCGCAACGGATGGGTGAAAAGCTCGAAGGGCTTGCGCTTGCCGGTGAACGACAGCCCCGCCTTCACCGGTGCCCTCACCAGCATCGAACCGACGTTGCGCACCCAGGTAGGCTCCAGTGAGATGAGCGCATCAAACGGCCCGTGCTTCGCCATCTCCCACCAAGCGCGCAGCATCCCGCGCCGACCTGCCGGAATGGTGACCCAGGATGGTTCCAGTGGCACCACTTTGTCCAAAAAATGGGAATTTTCGAAGAGAGGGGCTGCATTGGCGCTAGTGAAAAAAATCAGGTCGGATCCAGTTTGATCCAGTCGGATTTGCTGCAAAACAGGGGTGCACTGCACCGCATCCCCGAGGGCGCAGGTGCGGATGACCGCGATGCGTTTGAAGCTCCGACTCATGAAATGGGTTCGGCATTGCGCCGCAGCAGGTCCCGGAGCTGTCCAAAACTGCGCAGCGGATGCGCAAGCCAGAACACCGGCGCGAGAAAGGCGCGCGCCTGCGCCCGGGCAAACCAGCGCAGGTCGCCAACCAGCCACGTGGCGGCGACGCCTGACACCGTGTATCCAATCAGCGTGGCCCAGGCCGCGCCGAGCGCGCCGTACTTGGGGATCCACAAAAGATTCAGCACCACGTTCACCACCACCGCCAGCCAGGAAAGCCAGGCGGTGACGCTTGCGCGGTCCTTTGACACCATCACAGCATAGCGCCATTCCGCCTGAAAATAGGGGATAACTGACAAACAATGCACCATCAGGACGGGTATGGACGCCTCGTACTTGCCCCCATATAGCAGGCGCACGGCCAGCGGCCCGCCGATGGAAAGACAGAGCGCGGAGATGAGGGAAATGGCCACCATCAGCTCGCAGCCTTTCTGCGACAACGCACGAAAACGCTCCTCGTCCTGCTTCTTCAACAGCAGCGAAAGACGCGGAAGAAGAATCGTCAGCACCAGCGGCGCAAACAGGTACACCACCTCGCTCAAACGCACCGCCGCACCGTAGATCCCGGCCTCCACATTGCCGCGCATGTGTTGAATCATCACCGTATCGGCCCGCAGCAAAAGCAGAGTCCCAGCCTGACCAAGCACCAGCACCGCACCCCGCGATACAAAGGCCCGCGCGATGCGGGAATCCCAGCCCTTGGGCCACCAGCCGCGCCCCCGCCGATGCCCCGTCCACGCGCCCAACACACCGGTGATGGCGCTCTCTGCGGCAAAAGTCCAGGCGATTGCCGAGACGGTGGGCAGCCACAACATGCAGCCCACCCGGGCCGCCGCCGCACCGAGATAACCGGCCATGCCGTTGCGCGATGAAACGAAGGCCCGGTGGCTTGCATCCTCCCAGTTGTTGTGCAGCGAAAGGCAGGTTAATAGCAGCGGCACCATTGTTGCCCAAAACACTGACCAAGGCAGTGCGCCGCTGTGGGCATTCCATGCCGCCGTCAGGGCGCAGGAAAGCACGGCCAGACCCAGCCATAGCTTGAACACCGTACCCGCCACCAGCGGCGCAATGCGCTTGCGCCGTCCCAGTTCCCGCAGCAGCAACTGCCGCATGCCCAGCTCCACCAGGCAGTAAGCGATGGCACCGATGGAGGCGGCGGTGGAAAGAATGCCGTTTCGGCCCGGCCCCATCACACGAGTCACCCAGGCCCCGAGAAAGAAGCCCACCAGCAGCCGCACGAGCTGATAGCTTAGCATCCATTGTAGACTGCGGATCACGATTCAAAAGGTGCCTCAACCAAGGGAGCGCCGGCACTCCCTTATCTCTTCACCATGCAAAGGATGCGCGCACCCTCACCGCGCGGCAGATCGCTGGTGACCGTGTATCCCTCTTTACGAAGCAGGTTCAGACACTCCGCATGCAGGCTCTCGGAGTGGGTTTCCATCACGTAACAACTTGGCTCACTGATATGCCTGCCGAAGCCTTTTAGCACCAAAACCTCAGCGCCTTCCACATCGATCTTCACCAGATCGGGCAGCGGCACGCGGCCCTCGTCCACCAGCGCATCAATCCGGCGCATGGGCACGCTCACGTAGTTCCAGCCCGCCTCCTCTTCACCGGCGGCGAGGTGCTGGCCGCCCGTCTTGTCGGGATGCACGGCGAAGCGCAGGTCCACCCCATCCTGATCGCCCACCGCCACCGGCAGCAGCTCGCAGTCCTTCCAACTCGCATAGTTGCGTGACAATACAACGCCTTCGGCCTCGGAGGGCACAAAACCGATGATGCGCGCCTCGGGATACAAGGTCTTCATGAAGAAGGAGCCGAGACCGATGTTGGCGCCGATATCGAGGATCACGCGCGGGTGCAAATCCAGTTCACGCAGAGCGCGGTAATCTTCCTCCACCAGCAGTTCGGCAATCAGAATGCCATCTGGGCCGCTGTCGCGAAAATGCAAGCGGGGAGCGCCAGTAAAAGAGGTGCCGATAGTCTTGAATTCATGATCGCCTGCATAGGCCATGAGGCCGCCATGCTTGGCGAAAAGACGCAGCAGCTCTAGCTTGTCAGCCCAGGTGCGGCCCAGGCGCAAGGAAGCGCCGAGCATGGCGATTTTCCGCTTCAGACTCATTGAGTTTAACAGCCTTTGCGCACTAGACGCACACCTACTCAAACCGGGTCCGCAAACGCCCGGTCCACCATTTCACACAGGATATGCCCAATGATCATGTGGCACTCCTGAGCGTGGGCGGTGATTGGCGAGGGAGCCTTGATAGCGATATCTGAAAGGGCGGCGGCTTTGCCACCCGACTCGGCGGTGAAACAGACAGTGACACAGCCTTTCTCTTTCGCCGCTACCAGACCTGCCAGCACGTTCGCGCTGTTGCCAGAGGTGGTGATGCCGATGGCGACATCGCCGGCATTGGCGAGGCCTTCGATCTGCCGCGCAAACACGGTTTCAAAACCAAAATCATTGCCGCAGGCGGTGAGCATCGAGGTATCGGTGGTCAGGGCCAGGGATGGCAAGGAGCGGCGGTTGATGCGATAGCGGATGACGAATTCCGCTGCCAGATGCTGGGCGTCCGCCGCGCTGCCGCCATTGCCAAAGAACAGCACTTTGCGGCCTGCGTTGAGACAATCGATGATCGCGCCGGAGAGCCTTTCCAGCTCGGGCAGAATTTCGGGCAGGCGCTCCGCCGCCGTGCGATGCGCGGCCAGTTGCTGATGAAAGATGTCGGAGAAAGTGGACATGTTTTGAAGGGGGGAATGATAGCCGGGGGTGGCTGGCGCGCAGGTGTTATTTGGTCCTTACGGAGCCTGCTGCTGAGGGCGAACCGCCCGCGATACATCAGCAGCTTTATCCTGAATGGTGAGAATTCATTTCCCCAGCAACAAATCGCCTTCCAAGCCATCAGCGCGGAGTTGGGCCAGGAAGGACGCGAAGCCGCCACGGCGGGCTTGGCGGTCGGTGCCTTGCAGGATCATCGTTTCAAAGTGCGGCTCCAGTAGCGCGGCGAAGGCCTCATCGGTGACTCCCGCGACGTTGTCGAGATGATGCGGCAGATACTCCACCTGAAGATGCTTCGAAGCCGCCAGGGAGCGCGGCATGGCGCTGAGGGCAGCGTATTCGGAGCCTTCGATGTCCATGATGATGAGGTCGAAGCGCACGTCATCCAGGAACTCATCGAGCGCCACCACCTGCACCTCTACTTCGGCGGGCTGATCGAACACGTAACCGCTGTGCATGATCTTGGGCACGATCTTGGAGCCGCCGGAGTTCACCCGGTTTTGTAGGAACCGCGCGGTGCCTGCCTTCGCTCCAAGCGCGAGATTGTGCGCCTTGCAGTTGTGCACATCATTGAGCACAAGATTGGTGGTAAGCAGGTCAAAGGTGGGGGGATTCGCCTCGAAGGCGATCACCTCGCGCACCGCCCGCGCCAGCGGCACCGCCAGTGTACCAATGTGGGTGCCTGCGACCAGCACCCGTGATTCAGGCGTGACCAGCTTCAGTAGTTCTTCGATCTTCTCGGCATCATGCCCCCCGTGCTGGCACAAGCGCCAGCCCACCCCCATGTCTTCGGGGTTACAGGCGAAGCGGCCCTGCGGCGTCTCGGCGATGATGGCTCGGCCATGCGGCCCGCACAGCTTCCGCCGCCAGTGGCCCATGAGGCGGGCTTTGCGCAGGTGATACTCAGTGCGGAGATTGCGGAGGAAGGACATGAGGGACAGTCGCTTCGGGCGATGAAAGGAGCGCGGACACTCCTGTCCGCATTGAAAGACCTGCGGCGCAGCCGCTACACTCTCAACGAGCAGCGCAGTCGCCGTGCAAGCTTCATTGAGATTCTTCGCGGCTACGCCGCAGGATTGATAAATGCGGACAGGAGTGTCCGCGCTCCTTTCCGCGAGCAGCAGTCTTAAAATGCCCCCGCCAACTCCGCCGGGGTCAAAGTCGCCGTGCCAAGCTTGCCGACCACGATGCCGCTGGCATGATTCGCCACTTCGGCGGCATCAATCAGGCTCAGGTTCGAAGCCAGGGCGAGTGTGAGGAGGGCGATGGCGGTGTCACCCGCCCCGGAGACATCGTACACCTCGCGGGCGCGGGTGGGAATGTGATGGGGGAACCCAGGAGCGCTGGCGCTGAAGATCATCATGCCCTGCTCGCCCAAGGTGATGAGGACATGCGGCACCTGCCACTTGGCCAGCAGACGCTTGCCCACTTCTAATAACTGCGGGTCTTGGACGGGATCGCCGGGCGTGTGACGGTCTTCAATACCGGCGGCGGCGAAGGCTTCCAGGCGGTTGGGTTTGACCAGTGATACACCGCGCCAGTCGAGCGGGTTGCGGGGGGAAGGATCGACCACTAGCAGCTTCTTAGATTCTGTGGCTAGCCTCACCAGCAGCTCTACCAGCGGCTGGGTGACGAAGCCCTTGCCATAGTCTTCGATGATGATGGCATCGAGATCGGCGATCTTCGCACGCACCAGCTTTTCCACTTCGGCAAGTTCGTCCTCGTCGAGAGCTTTCAAGACCTCGCGGTCCACGCGCACGATCTGCTGCTGGCGCGCAGCGATGCGGGTCTTGCAGATGGTGGGCAGGGAGTCATTGATGAGCAGGGTGTCGGTGCTCACGCCTTCGTCATTGAGCAGGGAGCAGAGGCGCTGGGCCTCGGTATCCTTGCCCACGCGGCCCATGATGAAGCTGTGCTTGGTGAAGGGCGAGAGGTTGCGCGCCACATTGGCCGCGCCACCGGGGAACAAGGTCTCCCGCACGACTTCCACCACCGGCACGGGGGCTTCAGGCGAGATACGGCGAACGTTGCCCCACACGAAATGATCCAGCATCACATCGCCAACGACGAGGATGCGGGCTTTGCTGAAGGTCTGAAGTTCGGCAGCAGTCATACAGATCACGGCAGAGAGCTGCCATTTAAAACTACTTGGCCGCGCGACGTTTGCGCACGGATTCAGCGAGCTGATCTAGCACGGTCACCGTGGTATCCCAGTTGATGCAGGCATCGGTGATGCTTTGGCCGTACGTGAGGGGGACGCCGGGCTTGGTGTCCTGGCGGCCTTCAACAAGGTGGCTCTCGATCATCACACCGGCGATGGCCTTGCTGCCACCGGCGATTTGTTCAGCGATGCTCGCGGCCACTCCGGGCTGCTTGCGGTAGTCCTTCAAGCTGTTGCCATGGCTGCAATCAATCATGACATACGGCGGCAGGTTCTTGCCCTTGAGCTGCTCCACGACATTCGCCACGGCTTCGGCATCGAAGTTGGGCGAGTGCTTGCCGCCGCGCAGGATGACGTGGCAAGTATCATTGCCACGGGTGGTGACAATGGCGGCGACGCCTTCCTTGGTGACGCTAAGGAAATGATGCTGGCCGCGTGCTGCCTCAATGGCATCCAGGGCAATCTGCACGCCGCCATCGGTGCCGTTTTTGAAGCCTACTGGCATGGACAGACCGGAGGACAACTGGCGGTGCACCTGGCTCTCGGTCGTGCGCGCGCCGATGGCGCCCCAAACGACCGCATCAGCGATGTACTGCGGGGTGATCACATCCAGGAACTCGGTGCCAGTGGGCAGGCCGAGCTTGAGGATATCAATGAGCAGGCAGCGACCTGCCTTGAGGCCTTCGTTGATGTCGAAGCTCTCATCCAGATGCGGATCATTGATGAGGCCCTTCCAGCCGACCGTGGTACGCGGTTTCTCAAAATACACACGCATCACCAGCTCCAGATCGGCCGCATATTTGCCACGCGCATCTGCCAGGAGCTTGGCGTATTCCATGGCGGACTCGCGGTCATGAATCGAGCAGGGGCCGACAACAACAAGCAGGCGATCATCCTTCCCAGACATGATATTCTCGGAAACACGGCGGGACTGCTCCACCAAAACCGCTTCGCTTTCCCCCACAGGCCACTCCTGCATGAGGGCAGTGGGTGAGGTGATCGAACGGATGCGTTCGATGCGAAGGTCGTCGGTGGGATGGGCTTGGCTCACGATCGTGGAGGTAAAAAACGGGCGGTCACTCTGGCGAGCCAGACCCTAGATGCAAGGATTCTGAATTCACCGGCTTCAGGGCAAGCTGCCGCCCTTGGTCGCGGGAAAGTCCCGGACGTGTAAAGGAGGCCGACGAAGGCCCCGAACCGCTGGGAGAGGCTCCAGACGATGCATAAGGCTGATGGGAGTACCCATGAGCGAATGATTGAGAGCACTCGCACACATGGATATTAGAGAAATTACAATTATTCTACGCTGGAGAATCCCTGAGGAAAACCGAAAAATTAAGAAAGTCGAAATAATTTGATGGCGTGGTTTTCGTCGTCATTCGTTGACAGCTCCACTTCGGCAAGGCAGGATTTCCCCTGGTTCCCGTCTCCGCGACGGTAACGCGCACGCAGTCCGAGGCACCATGGCCACCAAACGCCATTCCAACGATGATGAGATCCCGCCGACTACGGCAGGAAGTGGAGTCGCCCAAAGCATCGTAGAATTTCTGTCTGCCACTGCCTCAGGCCTAGTGTTTTGGTCCCGCCATCACTTCGAGGTCGCG
>JAQGPI010000670.1 GCA_028293175.1 Verrucomicrobiaceae bacterium
GGTATCCGCGACATTCAGCGCTACATCGGGGATGGGGCTGACAGTGGTTCCGACAGGATTTTTGATGGCGACTGAATAGTTGCCTCCCTGGCTGACGAGAACGCTGGGAATGGTGTAGGTGGCGCTGGTGGCACCGAGAATGTTGATGAAGTTTTTGCGCCACTGATAAGTGATCGGGCCTGTGCCGCTGGCTACCACGACCGAAAGGCTCACGGCCGAACCAGCACTAACGGATTGCGCCACAGGCGCGGTCTGAACCACCACTGGATCGTTGACCGTGAGGGTAAACGGGTCGCTCAAAGTAGGAATGCCCGATAGAACGGTGGCCGGGTTGGTAATCTTGACATCGTAGGTCGCTTCATCGCTCTCCACGACGCTCGGAATTTTGTAAGAGGTCCCGGTTTCGCCAGGGATATCCGTTCCGCCCTTCCGCCATTGGTAAGAGAGCGACACGGTGCCTGTGGCTACGATGGTGAAAGTCACCGAACTAATGGCTGCTCCGACCGTCGGGTTCACCGTCTTGGAAACGGGTTTGACGGTGACTTTGGGCGGCATCACTCCGGTACCAATCAGGGTTACATTGAAGGAAGGGTGATCGAGGTCATTGCTTTTCACATGCAGGGCAGCGACGCGCGGGCCTTCCTTGGTCGGCGAAAAGGATGCGACAAAGGTGGTGGAAGCGCCGGGGGCAAGGGTAGTGGCCAGAGGTGCGGCAGCCTGGAAGTCCGTGGCGTTGGTGCCATCGACGGTGACAGACAGTCCTGTGAGATCAGCCGTGCCGGTATTGCGCAGGGTGAAGGTCTTGGTGCCTGAGAGGGGGCCTGGCACCGTGCCGAAATCCACTCCCGCAAGGATGGAAAACAGAACGGTCGCCGTTGGCTGCTCAACCGTTAGCTCTGGCACGGTGGCGGGAGAATTGAGGAAGATCATGCCATTGGAGGCGAGCAGGAAAACGCTGCTCACACCCGTGGCAAATACGCCGGTCAAGGGCACCGCCAATGGCGTATTGCCATCCGCAGACCAAGTGCTGCCATTGCCGCGCAGGATGGAGCCACCGCCCACGGCCCATTGATTGGTGGCATTCACGCCATGGATGGAGGCAAGCCTTACCGACGTCGCTCCCGCCCCTTGAACAGCCCACGTGGTGCCTGCGGATTTCAAGATGATGCCGTTTTCCCCTACCGCCCAAATCGCGGTGGCACTGGCACCCCACACACGTGTGAGATTCACGGCCGCGCTGGTGCTCTGCGCCTTCCATACATTCGCGGTGCACTTCAGGATGGTGCCAGTACCGGTGGCACCCATGTTGCCCACGGCCCATGCATTATTGGCATCCGATGCCCACACGCCAGTAAGGGCGACGGTGACAGTCGAAGCTTGTACGGCCCAGGCGGTTCCATTCCATTTGACGATTACGCCGTTCGCTCCCACTGCCCAGATATTGAAGAAGCTCGTGCCATAAATGGCAGTGAGAGCTGCCGTAGTGCCAGATGCCTGTGCGGCCCAGGTGGTGCCGTTCCACTTCACGATGGTGCCGCCGGCACCCACCGCCCATACGTTGTCCTCATCCGATCCCCAGACGGCGTTGAGGTTATTCACCGTGGTGCTTGCCGTGTTGGTCCATGAACCCGTGCCATTCCAGCGAAAGATGATGCCGCCCTGGCCGACGAACCAGATCTTGTTGTCGTCAGTGCCCCAGGAACCATTGAACGCCGTGGCGGGTGTGGCCGATTGCTGCGGCGTCCAGGCGCTGCCGTTATAAACATCGTAAACCTTGCGGGCTCCGACAGCGACCACCTCTGTGCTGCTGATGGCTGATACCCCGGCGAGCGCCTGCGTTGTACCGGAGGTCTGTACGGTCCAATTTCCAGCGGCTCCGTTATAGAAGCGGATGACGCCATTATTACCTGTGGTGCCGACCGCCCAGATATGCGTGGCATCCGATCCGCAGATGCTGGTGTAAGTACCGGTGCTTGGCACATTGTTGGTCATGGCAGCCCAGGCGGTGCCATTCCAATGAAGAAAGGTGCCGGTAGCACCGCCTCCCGTTGTAGGCACGCCGACAGCATAGATGTTGGTGCTGCTGGTGCCCCATACCGAATTCAACTGTTGCGAAGTGCCGGAGGTCTGGCTGCTCCAGTTGGTCCCGTCATTTTTGATAATCTTGCCATTTGCGCCAACGGCCCAGATATTGGTGGCATCCGCGGCCCACACGCCATTGAAGGTGACATTAGCGGTGCTAGGCGGCGGCGATTGTGCAGCCCATACCGTACCGTTCCACGAGAGGAGGGTACCGGAAGCGCCCACCGCCCATACGGCCGTGACACTGGTGCCGCGCACAGACAAAAGATTATTGATAATACCTGTCGGCTGCTTGCTCCAGGTCAGGCCGTTCCAGAAGAGAATCGCGCCCCCTTGCCCGACAGCCCATACGTTGTTCGCATCCACGCCCCATACAGAATAGAGATGATTCGTGACCCCCGAAGACTGCTCCGTCCAAGTCGCGCCACCATCCAATGTGCGGCTGATGGAGCCCGTATCGCCCACGGCCCAGCCGGTAGTTGCCGAG
>JAQGPI010000425.1 GCA_028293175.1 Verrucomicrobiaceae bacterium
GCTGGGCCGACCCTTGATGATGCTGCCGGTGTTCATAAAGGCATGTGCCGTGTCATGATTGATCTGCTCCGTTTGCATCGATCTCACCACGCAGAGATCATCCGCCAGGCTGCCGATGTGTGGGAACAGTTCAGACATCTCCAGGCCTGACTTGCCAAAACGTTTGAAGTCGCAAATGGCCCCACGTGCCTTAAGCTCAGCCCCCTGGAGCTGGGCAAGCTGCTGACCCTTGGTGAAGGACTCGGGGAAGGCCTTGCCATCCAGCTTCTTGAGCTCCGGCTTCCAATCGAAGGTTTCGAGATGCGAGGGGCCGCCCGCCATGCACAGATGGATCACGCGGCGCGCCTTGATCGGCACATGCGGCTTCTGCAACGCGCCGGTCCAGCGCTCGCCGGCCTGTGCCTTGTTGAGCATGGAGGCGAAGGCCACGCCGCCCAGCCCGTAAGCGGATTGCTGGAGAAAGGCGCGGCGGGCGACGCTCTGTTGAAAGGCTGGGGTATCAAAGGGATGGCTCATGGCAGAAAGAGAAAGCGGGCTTCAATACCGGGTGATGGTTTCATGCAGGTTCAGCACCACGCGCATCAGCGACGTCCATGCGGCGAGTTCGTTCGGATCATCGGAAAGCTCTGGAGCAAGGCCGACGTGCAGGAGTTTGTCCGGGTCTGACGAGCCGTCGCTGAATTGCTGGCGCTGGGTCTTGAGGAAGCCTAACAATGACTCGCGTTCTTTATCCTTGGGTTTGCGACCGAGCGAGAGTTCGTAAGCGTGGTTGAGGCGTTCCGCATCGTTGCCTTTGCACTCGTTCATCACTCGTTGGGCAAGCAGGCGCGCAGCTTCAACGAAGGTGGGGTCATTGAGCAGGGTGAGCGCCTGCTGCGGCGTGTTGGAGACGGTGCGGTTGCATGTGCATTCGTCGCGGTTCGGCGCATCGAAGTTCGCCAGCATCGGATGCAGGAAGGTGCGCTGCCAGTGCATGTACACGCCGCGCCGCCATTGGCGGTCGTCGTTGTCCGCGATGTAGTCGCGGCTGGGGAATTGCAGGTTCGTGTAGTAGTCCTCGGGTTGATAAGGCTTCGCGCTCGGGCCGCCGAGATCAAGGTTCAAACGGCCAGCGATGGCGAGGGCATTATCGCGCACGAACTCCGCATCCAGGCGGCGCGGATTCTGTGATGCCAGCAGGCGGTTGTTAGGATCGATGTCGCGCAGCTCCGGGCGCAGGCTGCTGCCTTGTTGATAAGTTCGACTGGAGATGATGAGCCGCATCATGTGTTGAAGGTCCCAGCCGCTGTCGCGGAACTCACAGCCGAGCCAGTCCAGCAGCTCGGGATGGCTTGGCATCTCGCCTTGAGCGCCGAGATCATCGAGCACGTTGGACAAGCCGTTGCCAAAGAACTGCTTCCACACACGGTTCATGATGGCACGGGGAGTGGTCGGGTTTTGCGGCGAGCAGATCCATTTGGCGAGGTCCAGGCGAGTGGCGCGGGTTTCATTCGTTCGCTCGGGGGCAGGCAGGAAATGCGGGGTGGCGGGCGAGACAATTTCGCCGGTCTCATCCTGCCAATTGCCACGCGCCAGTACGCGTACGGTGAGGGGCTCTGACACGGCCTGGGTGACCAGCGTGTGCGCCTTGCCATCGCGGCATTCGAGGATCTCGATGCCCAGCTTCTTGTAAGCCTTTAGTGCTTCAGCATTCCATCCGGTGCTGGTGAGATAGGTCTCCTCGTTCAACATCTTGCCCAGCTTGGTGAACCAGTCTTTCGATGAATCCAAAGTCGGTGGCGCAAAGGGCGAAATCGAGACGCGAATGCAGCCTGCTGTGTTGCCGTCGATCACCAGAGTGAGTGCATCGCCTTCCTTCACTGCTTGCGGCGTATCGAGCCACCAAAGCGAGGTGTGGGCTTCATTGGATTGCTTGGCCGAGGTCATCCACATCGACTGAATGCCGATGACCTCCTCGCCATCTTTGTAACGCGGCGCGGAGAGATTGGCTTCGGCGTGGCGGAAGGCAACAGCGGCAGGTTTGGCAGTGCCGCGTTCGATAGCGGCGGTGATCTTGAGCGAAGCGCTGACCTGCTTGCCCCCGCGCACAATGCTGCCGTTGTGCTTGGCATCTGGCAGGAGCTCGATCTTCACCGAGGCGACTTGTCCGGCACTCAGAGGCAGCCGGATGGTGGTCTTATCGGCAGGCTTGTTTTCAAAGACGATGCGTCCGTCGTCCAGCACTTGAAACGCGGGTGCCTCGGCTGGTGCGGCAGAGGTAACGGAGGGTGCCTTGGCTGCTTTTGCGGCGGCTTTGCCAGCCTTGCCTTTCGCGGGCGTTGTCTCAGCCACAGAGACCTGCGGCTTGGGAATGAGCCAGCCGGTGGAGTGCGCCTTGATGAAGGCGCGGCTGTTGGTTCGCCAGGCTTGGAAGGCAGTCTTGTCTGCGATGGGAGTGGCGGCCACCAGCGCTTTCTGATCGTTGCGCAGCTTGGCGATGCGCTGTTTGAGATAAGGACTGTCCACCACGATTTCCGGAGGAAAGGGATACTCGTTGGTGAAGCCTTCTAGCTCCGGGACCTTGGTGTAGCCGTAGCTGGAATACACGCCCCACTGCTTCACATCAGCAAAGAAAGCCTGCATCGCATAGAAGTCCTTTTGCGAGATGGGATCATACTTGTGATCGTGGCACTCGCAGCAGGTGAAGGTCGCGCCAAGCCAGGTGCCAGCGACCGTGCGCACGCGCTCCGCACCATACTTCGCGAGGTATTCCTTGGGCTGCGCACCGCCTTCACGAGTGACCATGTTGAGGCGGTTGAAGCCAGTGGCGACAAGCTGCTCCGTGGTAGGGTGGGGGAGAAGATCACCCGCAAGCTGCTCAACGGTGAACTGATCGAAACGCTTGTTGGTGTTAAACGCATTGATCACATAATCCCGGTACGGAAAGATGCGCTGGATCTGGTCGCCGTGAAAGCCCACCGTATCGGCGAAGCGCGCCACATCCAGCCACCACACAGCCCAGCGTTCGCCGAAGCGCGGGCTTTGCATGAGTCTGTCTGTTAGGTGCTGCACGGCGGCCGCAGGATCAGCGGCGTGGGCTTTGGCGAAGTCTTCCGCTTCGGCTGGCGTAGGCGGCAGGCCGGTCAAATCCAGGCTCAAGCGGCGGATCAAGGTGCGTGCATCGGCAGGCGGCGAAGGCTGGATGTTCTTGGCTGCGAGAGCATCACCGACGAAGGCATCGATGGGGTTGCCGTCCTTCTTGGATGGTGCGGGCCTCACGAGCGGCGTGTAGGCCCAATGCGCCTCGTATTCCGCACCTTCGGCGATCCAGCGTTTGAACAATTCCTTTTGCTCCAGCGTCAACGCCTTGTGCGTCTTGGTGGGCGGCATTAAGTCGTCTTCATCAGTCGTGTAAATGCGCTTGATCAATTCGCTGTCGTCGGGCTTGCCGGGAACGAAGGCCTCGCTGGCCAAGGCGGCTGCACGGTCGTCCAGGCGCAGCTTCGCCTCGCGGTGCTTGGGGTCAGGACCGTGGCAGTAGTAGCAGTTCTCCGACAGCAGCGGGCGGATGTCGCGGTTGAACCGCACCTTGCCCTGAGGCGTGGCGGCAAAGGCCGGGCCTGCCATCACAAGACAGAGGGCGGCGAGGTGAAGACGAGAAAAGAGGGTCACGGGAGAGATACGTGGTTGAAGGCGTCGTGTTGCGGGGGAGAAGACAGGAGGCTAGCAAAAACCCGGCTCGTAGCCCAGCGGAACGTTTGCTCGCAGGGTTTCCTGATTCGGCTAAAGCCGAAACCACTTTCTTGTCTCAAGCTTTACGAAGCCCTGTGCCCAAAGTGGCTGCGGCTTTAGCCGCATGAGGCTCCATTCCTCGCCAAGCTCTCCCATTCCACCGCGTCCTGCACATCGCCGTGGATCAGGCCGTGGAAGTGGTCGAAGCGCGAGCCCTTGGCCGGTGGCCAGAAGATGCCGGCATTGATGCGGCGCACGGCTTCGCTCGCGCAGGTGATGGCCGCTTCGATCATCGTGGCGTCCAGTTCCTCGAAGTCGATGAGGGCCGTGTCGTCGATGGACTTGGGCAGGTTCCAGTAGGCGGTGTGAACGGGCGAGGGATCGCGCAGGCTCCAGGCCTTGGCATAGAGCGGCAGTTGCAAATCCAGCCACAGCCAGCTCTGGCCGTCACTAGCGGTGAAGGTTTTCCATTCGTCCTCGGGTGCGAGCTTGGTGCGGCTTTTGACCTGTTTGAGATGGGCTTCGAGCGGCGTCTTCCACTTGTCGCTGGTCTTGTAGTCGATGATGCGAGTGTGGCCGTCGGGGTGATGGTCCACGCGGTCGATGCGGCC
>JAQGPI010000431.1 GCA_028293175.1 Verrucomicrobiaceae bacterium
CATCCTGCCAAAGGTCACCGTCATCACCGCCATCAGCCTGGATCATCAGCAGATCCTGGGCAATACGCTCACCGAGATCGCCGGTGAAAAAGCCGGCATCATCAAGCCGGGCATACCGGTGGTCACGATCAAGCAGTCGCCCGAGGTGATGGAGGTGATTTCCCGCACTGCCCTGGAACGCGGCGCCCCCTTGATGGTGGTGACCACGCCCTCGCGCGGCTATGAGTTGGGTCTCGCGGGCCAGCATCAGCTATGGAATGCCGCGCTGGCCGTGGGGGCGCTCAAAGTCCTGCGTTTTCGTCTCCCGGAACCCGTGCTGCGCCACGGCCTCAAAAACGTCCACTGGCCGGCCCGCTTCCAGCGCCTGGATGACCAGGAGCGCGTGGTTCTGGATGGCGCGCACAACATCGATTCCGCCGATACCCTGGTGCGCACCTGGATGCAGAAGTACCCCGGCGAAAAGGCCACCATCGTCTTCGGTGCCACCGCCGCTAAGGACTTGAAAGCCATCATCAAGGCCTTGCAGCCCATCGCGGGCACTTGGCATTTCACCGGCTTCCAGTCACCGCGTGCCGCCCCGCCCGAGCAATTGCTCGAAGTCCAAGCTGATGCCTTCGGCAACGCCTGCGAAGCCCATGTGCATCAATCTCCCGCCGAAGCCTTGGCTGCGGCCAAGAAGGGCGAGGAACGCGTGCTCATCACTGGCTCCCTCTATCTCGCTGGGGAGATCCTGGCGCACGTGCGCGGTGAGGATGCGCTGTTTCAATGCAGTGCGCAGTAGGACGGCGTCCTCACGGCACCGCGAGCTTGCCGACGATGCGACTCAGGTAGGGGAACAGCTGCTTCTTCCGGCTGACCACCCCACGCATCTCGAAGAGGCGCTTGTGGAACTGCGGGTACTCAATGGCTTCCGCAACACGCTGGTTGCCGGCGATAAGCAGCACGCTGTTGTGATCCGTGATGTCAGTCACCATCAGGCAGGCGAAGTGCAGGCCCTTTTCCTTGCACACAGCCTCGAGGGCGGCGCGCAGGTCTTCCTCACGCTTCCAGAATTCGCCGAGGCCCAGCTCTTCGATCTGGCTGATGCTGATGCGCCAGCCGTTCTCTTCGAATTCCTTGCGGTCGCTTTCGATGGCGTTGGCGGGCACGCAATCCTTGAGCATGGAACCGGCGGCGAAGAAATCGCGCACGAACTCCCCCGTATCCACTGCGGCGATTTGCGCCAGCCACTGGAGGATTTCACGGTCCGTATCTGTGGTGGTGGGCGAGGTGAGATGCAGTGTATCACTCACCAATCCCGCGATCAGGCAGATGGCCGTGGCCTTGTCCGGCGACATGCCGCGCATCCGGAACATCAGCGCCACGATGGTGCTGGTGCTGCCCACGGGTTCGTTGATGAAGCGAATGGGCTCCTTCGTGCGCAGATTGCCGCTCAGCCGATGATGGTCGATTACCTCAAGGATCTCCGCCTCGTCCGCTCCTGTCACGGCCTGGGCGAACTCGTTGTGGTCCACGAGTACCAGCTTCATGCGCGGCACGTCCATAAGATCGGACTTGGAAAATACGCCTTCCAACTTGCCGGTTTCCTCGTTCACCACGGGGAACAGCGATTGGTGGGAGTGCTGCACTTCAGCCTTCAACTCCGCCAGCGGCGTACGTGTGGAGAAGCTCTGATAGTTGGTGGTAAGGGCCTCGCCAATCGGACGCGAGAAGCGGATCAACTGCGAGGTGCTGGCGGTGTCGTGCGGCGATACGATGATAGCTACGCCTGCGGCCTTGGCCTTCGCCTGAAACTCGGCGGAAGGCTGGAAGCCGCCAGTGATGATAAGGCAGCGCACCCGCAACTCGATGGCCAGATCATGGATGTCGGGCCGGTCGCCGGTGACGATGGCAAGCTGGCCAGGCGGGAACTGGAGGGCCCGGCTCTTGGTCGTGTCGAGGCTGGAGGCGGCGACAACCAGCAGGATGTTGTCGAAGACATCCGCGTTCAGGGTGGCTCCCATCATCTGGCCGCCGAGCGCGGCGGTGATATTCTTGAGGCTGGTGCGTACCTCGCGGTTGGCTGCGTTGTGTGGATGCGCATCGTCCGGCGGGAGGAAAAGCTGCGCTAGATCCTGAATCGTCGGAATGCCCAGCAAGCGGCCCTCCGCATCCACGACGGGCAGGGCGCGCACCTTGTGATCGAGCATCTTGCGATACACCGAAAGGAAGGTCTCATCCACCGATGCGGTGAACACATCGCGGCGGCAAATCGTGGCCCCCGTGGGTCGCACATCCATTAGCAAACGCGGCGCAGGCAGGCCTGCCTGCTGAAGCACCCAGGCCGTGCGCACGGTCAGTTCTCCGCAGCACGCGGCTACCGCATTCGGCTCACGCGTGGCACGCAAAAACGCTGCATAGCCGATTGCCGAGCAGATCGCGTCCGTATCCGGATTGCGATGGCCAATAACGAAGGTGGGAGACACGCGCGAGGGGAGGTTGGGAGGACTGACTAACGGTAGCTCCCGAAAGGTTGGGGCTATGCCCAGCCGAGTTCCTTCATCTTGGCATCCACGGCTTCCTTGCCTTCCAGCAGTTCAGCGATGGCGTCCCAATGGCCGGTGATAAGGGCGTCCCGGGCGGAGGCAGTGGAGGTCACCGGAATGCTCTTGTCCCCGTAGGTGACGCGCTCATTGACCAGATCCACGCCCACTTCGATGGTCGGATCGGCGTTGATGGCGGCGGCCAGATCCTTCACATCTTCGGTGGTGGCGATCACGCAAGGAATGCCCAGGGTAGTGCAGTTGCCGAAGAAGATCTCAGCGAAGCTCTCAGCGATCACCGCGCGGAAGCCATAGCGGTAAAGGGCCTGGGGGGCGTGCTCACGGGAGCTGCCACAGCCGAAGTTGGAATTGGCCACCAGGATGCTCGCTCCCTTGAATCGTTCTTCATTGAGAGGATGCGGCTTGTCGGTGCCGTCTTCGTTCTTGCGCACATCGTAGAAGGCAAATTCACCGAGCCCGTCGAAGGTGACGCACTTCATGAAGCGGGCCGGAATGATGCGGTCCGTATCAATATCCGCACCAGGGATAAAAACGGCGCGACCGGAGACTTGGGTGATTTTAGCGAGTGCCATGGGGACGACACCATAGCCACAACTGGGCGCCGGGCAACTGGCGAGAGAGATTCTGTGCATTCGGGTGTGGAGGGTCGAGGGGCGGCGAACTCCCGCTTTTTTGGTGGGATACAGTCGGATCGAGTCGGATTTCCCCGTCTTGAGCATCCAGAAACGGACATGTGTCGCGGTACATTCATCGTCGCACAGCAATTTACACCTCGCTCGCCCCTGCCTCAAATCACTTCCCGTGCGTTCTGAACGGGTTTCATGTGGTTCGGCAGAGCCTGGCGGCGGGGCGTGACCCAGCGCCCGACGGTCACAGACCGCCGCCAAACACATTGCCCACCCATGCCGTTGGTGTCTAGCCCTTTAGGCCAATGCCATCAGGGAAAACGATAACCCCGTGAAGCTTCAAGCCTTGTGCCACACGGCGCCCATGGCGTGTCGATAGTCTGCGGCGTGGTGTTTGCAGAGGTACTATTTTCGTTCATTCGGTTCCATTTGCGGTTTAATCCTTCAGGGAAAAGAAAGGCGGACTGAGGATTGAACCGCAAATGAATCCAGAATGGACGCAAATAGGAGAGGGGATGAAGCAGCGGGACAAGCTTTGAGCTGGCTGCGCGGCGAAAAAGCGGGGTTTGCCTCGCCCTGAAACGCCAAGATCAGCGCCAGCAAAACCAAGGCACGCGGAGCAGGCGGGGTATTTGCGCGCTTCATTGTGGCCAGGGTGGGAAAACGACCCGCCGTCCCTCCCACACGTCATGGAAGTCTTTGCCGTCACCGTTTTCGTCAGCCTCATGTTCGCCGTTCTTTTTGCGGTGCTATTTTTTGCGGAGCGATCCCAGCGTCGCCACCGAGGCATTGAGCAGGATGCCCTGCTGCCCCTGGATGACGGGCCACGACTGGTGAAGATCCAAATCAAAAACCGGAAGCCTTGAGCCGGCCCATTGGAAACGTCCTCTCCCATCCTCATGACCAAAAAAGTAACCATCGAATACAACGACAGGATCGTGCGCCAGTTCATGCTGGCCTCCGTTCTCTTCGGCATCGTCGCCATGCTGGTGGGCGTGCTCATCGCCTCCCAGCTCAACTTTCATGAACTGAACCTCGCCAAGTGGCTGACGTTTGGGCGGCTGCGGCCGCTGCATACGAATGCGGCGATCTTTGCCTTCGTGGGCAACATGATGTTCGCCGGGATCTACTACTCTACCCAACGGCTGTGCAAGGTGCGCATGGGGCTGGACTGGTTATCAAACCTGCACTTCTGGGGCTGGCAGGCCATCATCGTCGCGGCGGCGATCACTCTGCCATTGGGTCTGTCGCGGGGCCAGGAATACGCGGAGCTGATCTGGCCAATCAATGTGGCGGTGGCGCTCATCTGGGTGGTGTTTTCAGTGAATTTCTTCATCACGCTGCACAGGCGCAATGAGCCCTCCTTGTACGTGGCACTGTGGTTCTACATCGCCACCATCATCACCATCGCGATGCTCTACATCGTGAACCATCTGTCGATACCGACAAGCTGGACGCACAGCTACTCGGTCTTCTCCGGCGTGCAGAATGCACTGGTGCAATGGTGGTACGGGCACAACGCCGTCGCCTTCTTCCTCACCACGCCCATCCTTGGGATCATGTATTACTTTATGCCGAAGGCGGTGGATCGCCCGGTGTATTCGTACCGGCTTTCGATCGTTCACTTTTGGTCGCTGGTCTTCCTCTACATCTGGGCGGGTCCCCATCATCTGCTGAACACCGCGCTGCCAAAGTGGCTGCAAATGCTGGGCATGTTCTTCAGCCTCATGCTGTGGGCGCCAAGCTGGGGCGGCATGCTCAACGGCCTGCTCACGCTGCGCGGAGCCTGGGACAAGCTGCGCACCGATCCGGTGGTGAAATTCTTTGTGGCGGGCGTGACCTTCTACGGCATGGCCACTTTTGAAGGGCCGCTGCTTTCCATCCGGTCCGTGAATGCGCTTTCGCATTACTCGGATTGGACCATCGGCCATGTGCATGCGGGAGCCCTGGGCTGGAATGGCTTCATGGCTGCGGGGATGTTTTACTGGCTGGCTCCCCGTTTGTGGGGCACCAAACTGCACTCCACAGCGGCGGCCAATTTCCACTTCTGGTTCGGCACCATCGGCATCCTGTTTTATGTGGTGGCCATGTGGGTGAGCGGCGTGATGCAGGGCCTGATGCTCAATGCCACAACGGCCGATGGCACGGCGCTGCAGTATCCCAACTTCATCGACACATTGCAGGCGATCCGCCCGATGATGGGCATGCGCGTGGTGGGCGGTGTGATGTACCTCACAGGCTTCATCGTGATGCTGTGGAACCTGCTCATGACCATTCGCAATGGCCAGCCAGTGAATGAGACGCGTGAGATCACCGTGGAAGTGGAGGCTGAGCAGGACACCATGAGTTGGCGCGACACCTTCCAGAATGATCCTGTGCTCTACTCGATGGGCGCTCTGCTGCTGCTGATGGGCTGGTGGTTCCTGCCGCAGGGGGCCAATCTGATATCGCTGCTGTGTGCTGTTGCCTTTGGCTGGCTGGCGGTGAGGAAATTCCAGGTCAGCCATGGCACCTGGACCACTTGGTACGAAAGGCTGCTGCACAATTATTTACCCTTCACTGTGCTCACCTTCATCGCTGTAGTACTGGGTGGTCTGATCCAGCTCGTGCCCACTGTCACGGTGAACAGGGCCAAGAACATCGAGGACCGCTTGCAGCAGGTGTACACTCCGCTGGAGCTTGCGGGCCGGGACATCTATGTGGCTGAGGGTTGCTACAACTGCCACTCGCAGATGATCCGCACCCTGGTGCCGGATGTGCTGCGCTACGGTGATTATTCCCGCCTGGGTGAAAGCATTTATGATCATCCTTTCCAATGGGGATCGAAGCGCACTGGCCCCGATCTGGCTCGCGAAGGCAAGGGGCCCAGCAAGAAGAGCAACTCCTGGCACTACAAGCACCTCATGAACCCCAGGTCGATGTCGCCCGGTTCGAACATGCCGAACTTCGCCTGGATGTCTGAATCACCTTTCGATCAGAAAGCCCTGCCTGCGAAGATTGCGGTGATGACCACGCTTGGTGTGCCCTATCCGGTGATGGAGGCGACGGAGATTAAGATGAAGGCGCTGGAGCAGGGCGTGACCATCGCGAAGAACCTTGCCGATGAAGGCATCGTGGTGATGCCTGACAAGCAGATCGTGGCGGTGATCGCCTATCTGCAAAAGCTAGGACACTATGATGTGCCGGAGCTTGAGAACCGGCTGGGCACGACCCCACTCGGCGTGCCGCTGCCAAAACCCGGCAGCCCCGACGGCTACCGCGCCGCCGCCGTGCTGAAGTAACGCCTAACATACCATTGCAATACCATGTTCAACCGCGTCGCCTACGAATCCTGGCATGACATCGTGCCCTTCATCGCCTTCGGCTTCACGGCCCTGGTGTTCCTGACCATGAGCGTGCGGGCCTTGCTCCTGCGCAAGGACAAGGCTGATCACATGTCCCGCATCCCTCTTGACGACTGATCCATGAGCATCCCCTCGCACAGCAAAGAGCCGGAACTCCGGGCGCATGTCTATGACGGCATCCAGGAGTATGACCAGAAACTGCCGAACTGGTGGTTGTTCACCCTTTACATCATGATTGTGCTCTTTGTGATCTGGTGGGCGGGCTACTATCAGTTCGGCATGGGCAGGACCGATGGGGAGGTGCTGGACGCCGTGGTAAGCCAGATCGACAAGGCGCGGGAAAAGGAGCTGGAAAGCATTGATGATGCAAAGCTTTGGTCCATGTCGAAAGACCCGGAAGTAGTGGCGGCGGGCAAGGCCACCTTCATGACCCCCGGGATGTGCGTGACCTGCCACGGGCCTGATTTGACCGGCACGCTCGGCGGCGCGAAGCTGCCCGGCCTTCCGCTCAATGACACCGAATGGAAGCATGGTGGCAAGCCCGTTGAGATCTTCAAGCTGGTGCGCAAAGGCGCGCCGGATGTGACCAAGGGCATGCCCGCCTGGGAGCCTGCCCTCGGCGTGAAACGCGTGGCTGAAGCCGTGGCGTTTGTGTTGAGTTTGCATAAGGAAGGCGAGCCGGTGACATTGGCGGCGGATGCACCGGGGAGATGAGGGGGCGGGATACCGCGCTGCATTAGGCAGGTGCTACACCATGCAAAACCCGACGTCGTTGGTGTCCAGCCTTTAGGCGATCAGGCCGTATGGCGCTTCTTCCTGATGCGGCTGAAGCCTGGACACCAACGGCGTGGGGCCCAAACACGCCTCACCCACGCGCAACATCCGCAGCGCCATTCACAACCGGCACGGAGCAATCGAACGCCCGTGCGGCATAGTGCCGATGCATCCTTCAGTGGATCTCTCTCATGCCCCCTTCAGACCTCAATACTACCTCGCTCGGCTCCATATGTGACGACGGGTCGAAGAAGATCCTGCACCCAGCTGATGTTTCGGGAAAGTACACCACTTGGCGGCGGCGGGTCGCTGGGCTGCTGCTGCTGGTGTACGTGGCGCTGCCATGGATTCCGGCGAACGGTTTTCCGGCGGTGTTTCTAGATGTGCAGGAGCGGCGCTTCCATTTCTTCGGGCTCACGCTGGCCACGCAGGATTTGTGGGTGTTTTTCTTCCTCATCAGTGGCCTTGGCTTTTCCTTGTTCTTTGTCACCTCGCTCCTGGGCCGCGTGTGGTGCGGGTGGACATGCCCTTACACGGTGTTTCTGGAGCACCTGTTCCGCCGGGTGGAGCGGCTGGTGGATGGCGACGCCCATGCACGTCGGCATCTAGACGGTGCACCCTGGGACGCAGGCAAGATCGTGAAGCGGGTGGTGAAGCACACGCTCTACATCCTCATGTCCGCAGCCATCGCGCATGTGTTTCTGTCCTACTTTGTATCAATCAAGGGGCTGTATTCGATGATGCAGCGTTCACCGCAGGCACACGCGACCGTGTTTGGCGTGGTGATCTTTCTCACCGCCTCGCTGTACTTCTGCTTTAGCTGGTTCCGCGAGCAGTTCTGCGTGATCATGTGCCCCTATGGCCGGATGCAGTCGGCGCTTGTTGACGATCATTCGATCAGCATCGGCTATGATAAGCTGCGCGGCGAACCTCGTGGCAAGGCGACCGATCCGAACGCCGGATCTTGCATTAACTGCAACCGCTGTGTGCGGGTGTGCCCCACGGGCATCGACATTCGCAACGGCTTGCAACTGGAGTGCATCGGCTGCGCCGCCTGCGTGGATGCCTGCGATGACATCATGATCAAGGTGGACCGCAAGCCGGGCCTCATCCGCTATGACTCGGAGGCCGGTTTCAGTGGCGGCAAGACGAAGCTCTTCCGCGCACGCACGCTTTTTTACACGGTGCTGACGGTTATCGGCGCGAGCGTATTTGCCTATCGCGCCAGCCACATTGCGCCGATGTATGCCAACGCCACGCGCATGTTCGGAGGTTCAGCCTTCAACCTTTTCAACGGCAGCATCCGCAACCAGTTCATGGTGCGGGTGATCAACAAGCGCAATCAACCCTCCAGCTACAACGTGAGCGTGGAGGGCGATGTGCCGCGCGAGCTTCAGATCGCTGGAAATGAGACGCTCATCCAGCTTCCAGGGCAGGGTGAAGACCTCAAGTCGCTGGTGTTCACCCTCCCGCAGGCAGCTTACTCCAGGCCTTTGAAAATGGTCATCCGTATAACCGAAGTGAGCACTGGAAACAGCGTGACGACCATGCCGATGGAATTTGTTGGTCCCGATCCCCGATCCCAAAACCATGACTATCTCAATGCCAGCCAGTACCTCCAAAAATAGCGGCTGCAAATGCAGTAAAGACTGCGGTTGCTGCCTGCGCAAAAAGTCCGCCACGCATGAGCAGCCAAAGGCTCCAGGATTCCTCGCCCGGAGGCCGTGGTTGTGGGTTTTCGTGGCTTTCGGCATCATGTTAAGCGCCTGGACTGTGATGTTCACGCTGGCGCTGAAAAACCAGCCGCAAACGGTGCCGTTGGTGAGTGATGTGGATCACTGATATGCCTGAGATTGACACCACCGCTGCCGCCTTCCTGGCCGGGCTTGTGACCAGCCTGCACTGCCTGGGCATGTGCGGACCGCTGGCCTGTTCGTGGGCAGTGGCACGCGGCAGTGACTGGACGTTTATGCGCGATACTGCGTTGTATCACACTTCGCGGCTTACCGCGTACTCCATCGTCGGAGCGCTGGCTGGCGCCTTGGGCAGGGCGCCGCTGGCGTGGTTCCAACATGGTGGCGGGGTCCTGCTGCCATGGCTGCTGGTGCTGGTCTTCGCGGTAGTAGGGCTCGGGCTTGATGCCCGGATGCCGAAGCCGCTGCTGCTCACGCGGCCCATGACACGCATTCGCTTTAAGGCCATGAAAATGGGCAGCATGGCGCGTGCCTCGCTTATTGGGCTGGCTACGCCGCTGCTTCCGTGCGGCCCTCTTTACATGATGTTCGGCCTGGCCCTTGCCAACGGTTCGGCGGCGCGCGGCGCGGAGTTTTCGGCGGCCTTTGGGCTCGGCACGCTGCCGCTGCTCGCATTGGGGCAGACGCAGTTGCATCGACTTGGCATCAAGCTTTCGCCCGTGGGACTCAAGCGGTTGCAGCGTGGCATGGCGCTGATGGCGGCGGTGGTGCTGGCATGGCGGCTGCGCGGCTCGCTGGGATTTGGCGATATTGAGCAGGGATGCTGCCAGGAAACCGCCATGGGATGAGGCGCAATCCACGGCGCGTCATTCGCAACCGCCGGGGAGCAGCCGACAGCGCGGTGAGTGATGGTAGGCCATGGCTCTCACCATCGATTCATGCCACCATTGCGGTTCCCCCGTGCCAGATACGCGCACGGACGGATTTTGCTGCGCTGGCTGTGC
>JAQGPI010000467.1 GCA_028293175.1 Verrucomicrobiaceae bacterium
CGGGAGATACAGGGTTGGCGAAGCTGGTGTCTTCGGGTCCGATTTTCTACGTGCTGGTGGCGCTTGCGATGATCATTGGCGGCTGGTTGAGAGCACCTCTACTAGAGCACAGCTTGTGGAACGATGAAGAGTATGCGATGCGCCGGTTCGCACATGGGAGCTGGGAGACTTCGGCCGATGCACCACCAAAGTTCGTACCGGTTTCGTGGCAGGACACGTTGTTTGAAAACAGCAATGGCAACAACCATCTGCTCAATTCGTTGCTCACCCGGCTGTCGCTGAAGACCTTCGGTGCTTCCAGCAAAGTGGGGAGTTTCAGTGAATCCTCGCTGCGCATGCCAGCCATCATTGCCGGGGTGCTCACCATTGGGGTCATCGCCTTTCTGGGCTGGGAGATCGGCATGCCCTGGGTGGGCATTGGTGCTGCGTGGTTGCTGGCGCTGCATCCCTGGCATTTACGCTACTCGGCGGAGGCTAAGGGCTATGCGCTGATGATGTTCTTCACCTCGCTGGCGCTGCTGGGATTGGTGCGGGCGATGAAGCATCATCGAAACCGTGACTGGCAGATGTTTGCCATTGGCGAGGCGGGGATGTTGCTGAGTTTTGCCGGAGCGATTTATGTGGCGCTGGCCGTGAATATCGTGGCGGTGATCGAGCTCATTGCGCGTCGTCAGCCGCGCCGTCTGGCGGCGCTGGTGGTGTTCAATCTGCTGGCCTCCATCCCGGTGCTAGTGTGGACGCTGCCTTCCATTCCGCAGGTGCTGGCCTTCACCCACAAGGGTGAGGTTGCGCAGACGGTGACGCCGATTGCCGATCGTCTGCACGATCTGGGATCGCATGTGGCCGCAGGAGTGATGTACAACAATCCCGAAACCAATGAGCACCTGGGCACGAGCTGGACACAGATGACGGCAGCGAACCATACGGAGCCGATGGTGCTGGCTTATGGCGTGGGTCTGTTCCTGGTGCTGGGTTTGGTGGCGGCCTTGTTTGAAAACAGCGCGGCACGAGTCATTATTTTGGGAGTGGGACTTGGTGGCGTCTTGGCATTCTGGCAAGCCGGGGTGCAGCATCAGCCGAACTTTGCCTGGTACTACATCTACCTCGTCATTCCTGCTGTGCTGGCGGTGGCGCTGGCTTGTGTGCGGCTGCAACTGCTGCCTGCATTGATCATTGTCTTGATGGTGGGTTTCTTTGGCAAGGCCACTGAGGTTTCACGTTCGACTTTCTCCAAGAATGACCGTCAGCCGATGCGTGAAACGGTCGCTGCATTGCGCGAAAAGCATCCGGAATCATTGACCGGAACCTTTGGCGTCAGTGACCGTCAGATCCAAAGTTATGACCCCAGCGTTCATTTGCTCAGCACCCCCGAGGATGTGGACAAGCTGCTCGCTGAAGGGAAGGAACTCAACGTACCGGTGTTCGTGTATTTCTGCGGAGTAACGGAGACGACAAAGCGTAAGCCGGACATGGTGAAGCGCGTGGCGGCTTCCGATGATTTCCTTCCGTACAAGCAGTTCAAGGGGCTGGAGGCGATGTTTACGTATCACACTTTCGTGTGGCGCGACAGCCCGCCTTGATCGGATTGTAGTTTGCTTGCTGGAATGAAGCACTGGTGCATGGTGGCGCATGCAGAGACTCTTTCGAACCGCCTTGCTTATCCCATTGATCGCGCTGGCGTGTGCCAGTGCGGGGGCTCAGGAAAAGAAAGGCCTTAGCACCCTGGAAAACGCCAGGGGGATGAAGGTCAAGGAGGCTGATCTGGACAAGACGGGCACATTGCCCACAGCCACGGCGGCGCTGGCCGACCGTGCGGCGCGTGCGTTCTCGAAGCAGGACTGGCCGGGAGCGCGCAAGGCTTACCGCGAGATGTTGCAAAGCGATCCAGAGAATGCGCTCGCCTGGGCCAATCTAGGGGCGGTGGAGCAGCAGGCGGGCGGCAGAGATGCGGCGGCAGCCTGCTTTGAAGCTAGCGTGAGGTTCAACCCAAAGCTCGCTCAATCCTGGCTGTCGCTGGGCCTGTTGTATTCTGGCAAAGGCGACCATTATCGTGCGATGTCTTGCTTCACCCGCGCCTTGCATGAGGACCCGGTGGATGCGCGTGCGCACAACTACCTAGCCATCGAAGCCAAGGATTTGGGCTGGGTGGATGCGGCGCTATCTGAATTGCAGCGGTCCATCGAGATCAATCCGGACTATGGCATCGCGCACTTCAATCTGGCGACCATCTATCTTGAACAGAAGCCACCGGCGAGATCGCTGGCTCAGCGCCATTACCAGCGAGCACTGGAGCTGGGCCTGGAAAAGGATGAAGTGATCGAACAAAAGCTGAAAGCCGAGTGAATTCACGCCTGACACAGATGACGCTGCTGCATCTGGCGCAGTTAGGCGTGCGCGAGGCGTGCGTGGCGGCCGGGGCGCGCAATACGCCGCTAATCACGGCGCTGCTGGCGAGCACGGGCATCAAATTGTGGAACTTCTTTGATGAGCGCAGCGCGGGCTTTTTTGCGCTGGGCCGGATGATGGCGGATCGTCGTCCGGTGGCGGTGCTGACAACCTCGGGAACGGCGGTGGCGGAACTGCTGCCCGCCGTGGTGGAAGCTTATTACCAAGCGCTGCCGCTGGTGCTGGTGACGGCGGATCGACCTTCGCGTTTTCGCGGCAGCGGGGCGCCGCAGGCGATTGAGCAGGCGGGGATTTTTGGTACCTACGCGGAGAAGACCATCGACTTGGAAGATGGCGGGCCGGAGGTGAACTGGCCGAAGGTGCTGGGCCGCAAACCCTTGCACATCAATGTGTGTCTGGATGAGCCGCTGACGGGTGAGAGCACGGGCATTGATTTCGCGGTGTGGGATGAGCTGGCACCGCATCACCGGCCGGAGCATGCGCACGATGAAGCGATGCTGGACCTGCTGTGCGACTTTGTAGAAAAACGCGATGACCTGCTGGTGCTGGCGAGCGGGCTGCATCCCTTGGAAGCACTAATGGTAGCTCCTGCGCTGCGTCATCTAGGAGCGCCGATTGTAGCAGAGGCGACCTCGAATTTGCATGAGCATCCGGCACTCGCTCCGCTGTGTCTCGTGGGCGGGGAGAAGGCTTTGCGTGCCCTCGGTGCAAGGCGTGTGCTGAGGCTGGGTTCGGTGCCTTCGTGGCGCTGGTGGCGCGATCTGGAGGACGCGAAAGGCGCTCACTTGCTGCATCTTTCGCGGGCTTCGTTTCCAGGTCTTTCGCGCTGGGGCGGCGTTGCCGTGCAACCTTTGTCTTTGCTGAGCCAGGCAGCGGCAAAGATCGCGCCGACTGCTTCGGAGGCTTTGCCGTTGGCGACAACACTGAAGGAAGAACTTGATGCCGCGCTGAGTGCTTGTCCTGAGTCCGAAATTGCGTGGATGCGGCACTTGAGCCTTGCGATCCCTGAGGGTGCGCGGGTGTTTTTGGGCAATAGCCTGCCCATTCGCGAATGGAACCTAGCCGCTGCTCCTGCTCCGCAAGGCACGACGTTTTATGCGAACCGAGGAGCGAATGGCATTGACGGGCTAGTTTCCACCTTCCTGGGACTGAGCGCTACGATTGATGAAGCGTGGATGATCGTGGGCGATCTCAGCGCGCTGTATGATTTGAGCGCCCCTTGGCTGCTGTCGCAGCTCGAAAAGGGCAACCGGCGCATCGTCATCATCAACAACGGCGGCGGCAAAATCTTCTCCAGAGTCGAATCACTACGGAAGCTGGATGAGCCAGCGCGCTCGATGATTGAGAATCGTCATGACATCGACTTCGAGCCCTGGGCGCAGCTTTGGAAGCTGCCGTATCGTCGGGTGGCTGCCGTTGCTGATCTCGCCTCGCTGCCGGATGGAGCGGTGATCGTCGAAGTGCGCCCCGATGCAGGGCAGACAGACGCCTTTTGGAACCGGTGGCAGGGGTAGGGGACCGGGGTTGCCAGCCCTGGCAATCGTGCTTTGCTGAGGGCCTCATTATCTATGAAGCTATCGAAGAAAGCGGAGTACGCGTTGCGCGCGGTGGTGGCGATGGCCCGCGAATCACCCGGCCGCACGTTTTCCATCCAGGAAATCGCCACGGGCGAGCGCATTCCGCTGAAGTTCTTGGAGCAGATTCTTCTGGTGCTGAAAAATGGTGGCATCCTGCGCAGCAAGCGCGGGGTGGGGGGCGGCTACCAGCTTGCGCGTCAGGCAAAGCGCCTGTCTTTGGGCGAGTTGCTGGAGCTTATTGATGGCGAGGCGGAGCCAATTCCTTGCTCTGCGGCGGTGGGCACACAGAATGAATGCGAATGCGGTGTGCCTGGCGGCTGCGCCCTGGGCCGGACACTGGCTCAACTGCGCGACCAAGCGCACGAATGGTTGCACCAGACCACGATTGCCGATGTGATCGAGAAGGAGCGGCCCAAGGATTCGATGTCCTTTGAAATTTAGGCCACTGACTACTGTTTAAACCACTGTGAATGGCAGCTAGACAGAAGCAATGCGCCATGACAGTATTGCCTTGCTCTTCAGTCTTTTTTCCGTGGTTTCTCCGCGCAAACTGAATCCGCAATCATCTCCCGTGCCAGCACCAGCTCAAACTTCTACCACAAGTGAAATGGAAGCCCCCGGCTTCCGTGAGCAATACCTCACGGCGTATCGGTTCATGCTCCAGTCGCGAACGCTGGAGGATAAGCTGGCGCATCTGTACCGTGCAGGCGGCAGGCTCGTCGGCGGCGTTTACCTTGGTAAAGGCCAGGAGGCGTATAGCGCCGCACTCGGCGTGCAGCTCGAGAAGGGCAAGGACGTGCTCGGCCCCTTCATTCGCGACCAAGCCGCGCGGCTTGCTTTTGGCGAGCCGATTCTAGACGTGTTTCGCACTTACTTCGGCAGCGTCCTGGGTCCAATGAGAGCCCGTGATGGCAATGTCCACCGTGGCCGCCCGAAGGAAGGCATGCCCGCCATGATCAGCCATATCGGCAGCATGATGGGCGTGGTGGCGGGGATGCTGTTTTCGCGTCGCTTGCAGGGCACCCTGGGCGATGCGGTGGGTGCGGTTACTTTGGGCGAGGGCGGTACCTCCACCGGAGCTTTCCATGAAGGCCTGAATCTTGCCGCCGTGGAAAAACTGCCGCTCATCGTGGCAGTGACCAACAACCAGTTTGCTTATTCCACGCCGAACAGCCGCCAGTATGCCTGCAAGAACCTGGTGGATCGCGCAATCGGCTACGGTGTTGAAGGCTATTCCGTCGATGGCACGGACCTAGCGGCCTCGCTGGCGGTGTTCCGCACTGCGGCACGTAGGGCGCGTGAGGGTCATGGCCCCCAGTTGATTATTGGCAGCCTGCTGCGGCTCACCGGCCACGGCGAGCATGATGATGCGTCCTACATTCCAGAGGCGGTGAAGCAGTCCCTGGTGGGACGCGATTGTATGAGCGT
>JAQGPI010000476.1 GCA_028293175.1 Verrucomicrobiaceae bacterium
GTTCAACCACACCAGCAAGGATCACACCAGCTACGAAACACCTCGCCGTGCCATCTATCTGCCTGTGATACGCAATCATTTGTACGACATGCTGGAGCAGTTCGATTTTCCCGATCCGACCATGCCCACCGGCAGCCGCAACAGCACCGTGATTGCACCCCAGGCGTTGATCATGATGAACTCACCGGTGGCGATGGAAAGCTCCGAACGACTGGCCAAAAAGCTTGAATCCGCCGGTGACGACACACAACGGCTAAAGCAGGTGTACCAACTGCTCTATGGTCGTGCAGCTCAGGAGAACGAAATAGGCCACTCCCTCGCCTTCCTGAATCATCTGCGCTCCACAGAATCAACTGAGCGCGCCTGGGCCTTGCTTTGCCAGAGCCTGATGGCTGCGAATGAATTTATGTATCTGCGTTGAGACCCCGAGGTGACGAGCCGGTCTTACCTCGCTTGCAACCTCCATGCCACAGGGTTACTAGTAGATCGCCATCATGACCGCTACGCTCGACATTGATTTTCCAGCCACGCTGTTACTGCATTCAAAAGATGCGGATGCATTGCGGGAGCGTAGCCGCTTTCTCTTGGCGCTGAAATTTTTTGAGCTCGGAGAACTGTCATCTGGCCAGGCCGCGCAAATGTGTGCCATGGGCCGAGTTCAGTTCCTGGATGAGGCCGCACGTTGTGGTGTTCCTGCTGTTGAATTCACAGGAGAAGAATTCTCAGATGCCTGGGTTTTTTGATCGCGAGATTGTCTGTAACGCCGGCTCCATCAAAGGCATCCCCTTCTAATGTACGGTATTCCAAACGATCTTCAGCTTGAGCGCCTTGTTGGAAAAGAGTTCAACTTTATTGGCCTCGGCCGCTTCCAGATTCAGTTTCACATGGCCAGTGTGGTAGCGATCCATGTAGAGGGACGCTGGGAGCTAAAAGATGCGGAAGGCACAATTGTCGATTCTGAGCAGGAACACCCAGACCGAGACATCTACCGCATTCATCGGATCATCGACATTCCTGTTGTCCGTTTCACGCTTGATGCGCCTCGTTCC
The DNA here is from genome assembly GCA_028293175.1 of Verrucomicrobiaceae bacterium. Classification (GTDB taxonomy): domain Bacteria; phylum Verrucomicrobiota; class Verrucomicrobiia; order Verrucomicrobiales; family Verrucomicrobiaceae; genus CAINXC01. The sequence goes on from JAQGPI010000476.1 coordinate 1,050, forward strand.
TTCACTCTCTTCTTCGAGTCAGGACATAGCCTTGCCATCTATGACGATTCCGAGCTGCAAGAGTGTTTTTCGGTCCACTTCACTGGCGAACCGAGCCTCTACATTTAGTCTGGCGCTTCTTTTCCCACTTAGCCAAACTCCGGTCCCCCGGCCATCATTGAGGGCACTAGGGGTTTGAAGAAAATCTACCGCGACAAACCTACCACACCATCACCGAACTGGCCCAGGTGAAGCCGCCGCCGAAGGCGACCAGCAGCAGCACATCGCCGCGCTTGATACGCCCAGAGCGATGGGCTTCATCAAGCGCCACAGGAATGGTGGCGGCGCTGGTGTTGCCGTACTTGTGCAGGTTGATGAAGGTCTTCTCTTCCGGCACGCCCAGGCGGTCAGCAATGACACTGATGATGCGGGCATTGGCCTGATGCGGGATCACCATGTCGATGTCCGCCGCCGTCTTGCCTGCAATGGCCAGAGCCTGCTCGGAGGCCTGGCACATGCGTGTCACCGCGTGTTTGAAGGTTTCGCGGCCTTCCATATGAATGGTATTCGGGCGCAGGCCCACGTTGTCAGCCGTGATCGGACAGGCCGAAGCACCGCCGGGAACCTTGAGGAGATCAGTCAGGCTGCCGTCGCTGCCCATGACGGCGGAAAGCACACGACCGGGCGGATTGGGTTCATCAGAGCGCTGCATCACCACTGCCCCCGCGCCATCGCCAAACAGCACGCAGGTGTTACGGTCGGTCCAGTTGATCAGGCTGCTGAGCTTTTCCGCGCCGATGACCAGCGCCGTCTTGCGCGAGCCTGAGTTAAGGAACTGGCGTGCCACGGTCATGGCATAAAGGAAGCCCGAGCAAGCGGCAGAGATGTCAAAGCAGACGGCATTCGTCGCGCCCAGTTTCTTTTGCACAAAGCAGGCGGTAGACGGGAAGAACATGTCAGGCGTGACAGTGGCCACGATAATCAATTCGATGTCGGCGGCGGTCACGCCAGCAGCTTCCATGGCCTTGAGCGCGGCATTGGTGGCCAGGTCGCTCGTCGCCTGTTCCGGCCCGGCGATGCGCCGTTCTTTGATGCCGGTGCGCGAGGTGATCCACTCATCGGAGGTATCTACGATCTTTGACATGTCCTCGTTGGTCATGATTCGCTCCGGCAGGTAACTGCCGGTGCCAATAATGCTGCAGGGACAAGGGGCGGAGGACGGATCGTTAGACTGCATGGGTGAGATTGTATTGCTGAATGGCAGCTTCTATATGCGGGTTGACCTGGTGTTCAATGGCTTCCCCCGCCACGCGGATGGCGTTCATCACAGCCAGCGGTGGGCTCGAACCATGGCCGATGATGACCACGCCCTTGCAGCCAAGCAAGGGGCTGCCACCATAGGTCTCGTAGCTGCCGCGTTTCTTCACGTTGATAAAACCTTGCTTCGCAATGAGGGCGCCGAGTTTGCGGATGGGATTGGCCGTGAGCTCGTCCTTGAGCCACTTCATCACCACCTTCGCGGTGGCTTCGGCGGTCTTCAGCACCACATTACCCACAAAGCCATCGCACACGACGACGTCCAGCGGACTGGAGAACAAATGCGTGCCCTCGACATTGCCGCGAAAATTGATCGGTGCATCCTTGAGCAACTCGTAGGCCTCGCGGGTGAGGTCATTCCCCTTGCCTTCTTCTTCGCCCACGGACATGAGCCCCACGATGGGGTTCTGGCGACCAAAGATGTACTTCGAATACACGCTGCCCATGATCGCATACTGGACGAGATGCGATGGCTTAGGGCTGGTATTGGCGCCTGCATCAATTAAGAGGCAGGTGCCGTGCTCATTGGGCATGGGGCTGGCAATGCCGGGGCGCTCAACGCCCTTGATGCGTCCTAGAATCAAAGTGCCAGCCGCCACGGCGGCGCCGGTGTGACCCGGGCTGACCACAGCCTGCGCCTCACGGTCCTTGACCAAGTCCATGGCCACCGAAATCGAAGAATCGCGCTTCTTGCGCAAGGCATCCGTGGAGGGGTCCTCCATGTTCACCACGGACTGCGAGGCAACAATCTGAATTTTTGCGCTGGAAACGCCCTGCCTAGCCAATTCGGCCTCCACAATATCGGGGGTGCCCACGAGGTACAGCTTCTCGATATTAGGCAGTGATTCCAGCGCTAGCTTCACGCCTCCGATGTTGTTCTGCGGGGCAAAATCGCCACCCATCACGTCGAGGGCGATCTTCATGCGGGGAGGGCTGATGCTGGGAGAAAGGAGTTGCTCACGGTTCGATTAAGGGCTGTGAAGTAAAGACCCAACGGCCAAAGCTTCAAGGCGCATTTTAGGGATGAGGCGGTCCCATCACTTCACCAACAACTCCACCACCCGTTCCGTCTCGGTAAAATCAACGAGGCACTGCCAAGGCGCATGCGGAGAAAGATGGTGCACACCAAAGGCTCCCGTAGCCACTCCCAGACAGCGAGCGCCCAACGCTCTCGCGCAGGCGATGTCCTTTGGTGTATCACCAATAACGATGACTTCCTCGACCACAAAAGGATGGCCGCGTGCTTTGGTCATTCGTTCGACCGCAATAGGACCCAGCAGGTTACGGTCTTCCGCATCATCGCCAAAGGCACCATCAATGAAGTGGTGGTCGATCAGGAAGCGTTTCAGCTTGTAGCCCGCGCCAATACGCAGATTGCCGGTGAGCAGGCCGAGATGTACATGGTCATGTTTGCCCAAAGCGGCAAGCAATTCTTCCACAGCAGGCAGCAAGCGACCAGCGAAAACATCCGCATGAAGCCGACGTTTTAGGTGGCCTAGATAACTGTCACGATACCTTTGGGCGTGCTCCTCGGTCATCGGCAGGCCCGCATCGCTGAAAAGCTTGCGTACCACGCCGCCATCGGTGGCACCGGCGAGATCAAGCGGCGGCAACGAATCACGCGGCACGCCGAAGACTTCCTCGGCCGCATCCAGCAAGGCACCCAGGCCGGAGCCTCGGGTGTCAAGCAGGGTGCCGTCGATATCAAACAGCAGGAGCCGTGGCTTGCTCACGCTGCTCTGGGGCTGGAATGGCTTCCTGCGCTGCGCCAGCTTCCACGGGATGGGCATCATCGTGATGCTCTTCGCCATGCTCGGCATCGTGCGCGTCTTCGTTCTGATTGACGTTGACGGTCGAAGCGTGAGGAATATGAGCGGTTGCCTCAAGACTGCCAGCAAGACGGAACTTGCGAACGCGCTGGCGTTCCGGCAGGGGCGACAGCTGCATGTTGATGTTACGGCCTGCCATACGAGGCTCCATGTCTACGTGGCACATGGTCGCAAGGTCGGCCTTCACACGCTGCATGAGCTTGAAGCCGATATCCTGATGCGCCATCTGGCGACCCCTGAACTGAAGCTGCACGCGCACCTTATGGCCATCGGCCAGGAAATCTTCCGCATGCGTGATCTTGATGGAGTAGTCGTGCGGGTCGATGCCCACGCGGAACTTCATTTCCTTCAGCTTGCTGGTTTTGTGGGCCTTGTGGGCCTCCTTCTTGTGCTTTTCCTGCAAGTACTTGTACTTGCCGTAGTCCACAATTTTACACACGGGGGGATCAACGGTCCCTGCCACCTCCACGAGGTCGAGGCCCTGCTCCTTCGCGAGACGAATGGCCTGCGCGGTGGGCATGACACCCAACTGCTTGGCCGTGGTTCCATCCACGACGCGCACTTTGGGGGCTCTGATACGATCATTGACGCGGGTTTGATCGACGTAACGACCGCCGCGGTTGTAGGGGCGGTTGTTGCCGCCGCCGTTGTAACTGTTTGTTGGACTGCTAATGGGACACCTCCGGTGTGTTTACGTAAAGGAAAGCGGTAGTGCTTTCCAAATTCAGGCGCGGCAAGGCATGGAGCATCAGGCCACTCATGCTAACGGGCGCAGCGTTTCGCTACCCCGGCGTGCCGGAGCTTGAGCTGCAAAAAAATTCCCTGTCATGCTGCTAAAAATTGTCGAGTTCGGGGGAGCACGAAGACTGCCAGTAATGGCGGAAACGTGGCACTGAACACTTCAATAACGGACTAATTAAGCGACTTTATCATTTAAGGCAAGGCATCAGATGCGATTCCTGTGGGGAAAATGACGCTTTATTTCCCTTCGTACATGCTCGGGATAGCGCGTGCATGAAAAAAGTTCGCGCACATGTTATATTTCTGTGCTACCTCCTCCGCCGCAGTTTTTACGGCGCTCTGTTCGATGATTTGATTTGAGTGATGTGCCGCCAACCCGCTGCGGACATGTTGTTATCAAATGAGTCAAAAACTGTTCTCCGAACTCGGGCTGTCGCCCGAAATCCTCCAAGCTGTGGAGCGTATGGGCTTCGAGCAAGCCTCCCCTATCCAGTCCGCCGCCATTCCTGCGCTGCTTACTGGCCGTGACATGATTGGCCAGTCCCAGACGGGATCCGGCAAAACCGCCGCTTTCGGCATTCCCGCCATTGAGTGTGTGGACGCCAGCGAGGCCTTTATTCAGGTGCTGATCATGTGCCCTACCCGCGAGCTCGCCTCGCAGGTGGCAGAAGAAATCGCCAAGCTCGCCTCATTCAAAAAAGGCGTGCGCGAACTGCCCATCTACGGCGGTGCCAGCTATGACCGCCAGTTCCGCGGCTTGCGCTCCGGTCCCCAGATCGTCATCGGCACCCCTGGCCGTCTTCTAGATCATATCAACAGCGGCGCCATCAAACTAGACAAGCTGAAGATGGTGATCATGGACGAAGCGGACCGCATGCTCGACATGGGCTTCCGCGACGACCTAGAAAAGATTCTCGAAGCCGTGCCAGAGCAGCGCCAGACGGTGCTCTTCTCCGCCACCATCCCACCCGGCATCCGCAAGATGATCGAGCGCTTCACCAACGATGCGGTACAGATTAAGATCGAAGCCACGGCGCTCACCGTTCCGAACATCGAGCAAAGCTATGTGGAAGTCGATTTCCGCTCCAAGACCGAAGTCCTCTGCCGTCTGCTCGACGTGCATGACGTAAAGTACGGCATCATCTTCGGCTTCACCAAGATCCAGGTTGATGAAGTCACCGAAGCCCTGATCGCCCGTGGTTACACTGCCGACAAGCTGCATGGCGACATGACCCAACCGCTGCGTGAACGCGTGATGAAGCGCTTTCGCGACCGTCAGGTGGAGCTGCTCGTCGCCACCGACGTTGCCGCTCGCGGCCTTGATGTCGATGACTTGGAAATCGTGTTTAACTACGAGTTGCCTTACGATCCTGAAGACTATGTGCATCGCATCGGCCGTACCGGTCGTGCGGGCAAGAGCGGCAAGGCCATCAGCCTCGTCGCTGGCCGCGAGTTTGGTCGTCTTCAGCAGGTGAACCGTTTCACCAAGACCCAGATGGCGCGCATCACCGTGCCGAAGATGGAAGACCTGGAAAACCGCCACGCCACCCGTCTCGTGGACAACGTGCGCAGCACCTTGGAATCCCGCGATTACAAGCCGCAGGACGCTCTGGTGGATGATCTTCTCCAGTCCGGTCACACTCCGAGCGAAGTTATCTCCGCCCTGCTCCACCTGCTGGCCGCCGAAGTGGTGCGCCCGGTGGAGCGGATCAAGGAAGACAACGTCCAGCAGCGCGATGCACGCCCTGCTCGCTCCTTTGAAAACATTCCCGGTGCCAGCGGTGGCGAACGCGACCGCCCCCCCTTCGAGCGTCGCGAACGCACCGAGCGCCCTCCCCGCAGCGAGCGTCCTGCTTCACCGATTGATGAAACCGGCACCTGGCTGCGCATCAATGTCGGCAAAAACGTTGGCGTGCTGCCCAAGGATGTCGTCGGTTGCCTTGCTGGCGAAAGCGGCCTGGACTCCAGTGTTATCGGTCAGATTCAGATCCTGCCCACCATCACTCTCGTGCAGGTCGCGGCGGAAAGTGCCGAGCACCTTTTGACTTCCATCAACGGCGCCCGCATGTGCGGCCGCACCATTGGTGCCTCGGTCGGTTCCCCACCCAAGCCCATGGGCGACCGCCCACCGGGCGTCGGTTACGGCGGCCCTCCACGCCGTGAAGGCGGTGGTGGCGGTGGTTTTGGCGGCCCCCGTCGCGAAGGCGGCGGCTACGGCGCTGGTGGCCCACGCTACGGCAAGCCCGGTGGCGGCGGCGGTGGTTATCGCGGCAATCGCGATTGATTGATTAGCTTTCAAACTTGATGAGCCCCTTGTCGCTTTGATGTGGCAAGGGGCTTTTTTTGTTTCCCTGTGGTGGCCGCACGTACCGTCTTCTTTAGGCGTGACACCCAACGCCTCTCGCTTATAGGATCGCCGAGTCTCGATGAACACTCGTCTTTCAGATCCTGATAAATCATCGAGGACGGATCTTCCTCCCGCAAGTCTAGAAGCCGTCGGCTGCCTCCTTCTACCCGGCTGCATGGGAAATTTTGTCGTCGCGTTGATCAGCTTCGGCATCGTTCTTCAAGTCGCCTTCATGGTCAACGCTTGGGTCCACGATCAGCCGATCCCATGGATTCGCCCACAGATGCAGCCCGGCATCATCTATACCGTGTGGTTGATTCTCTCGGGCGTGGCGGGCCGCGCCATCCGTGCAGGTGACCGGCACACCTGGGTCTATTGGATCACAAGCGTCTGTCTTGGAGGATGGGTATTCTTGTCTGTAACAACGACCGCTATTACCATCAATTACCCCGGTGCAAGCGAAGTAGATCAACGCGGAGTTGGCTGCTGGATCGCCACAATCATCGCGGGCTTTTTCTTTTTGCGATTCACGTTCAGCGGCAGGAATCGAGCGTACTTTGGTATTTCTAAGCAACCGCAAAAGGGAATAAAGAGCGACCCCACATCAAGAAGTATCACACTATCATTAAATCGGGCCTTGTTCTTCTGGGCGGAGTTTTCATGCTGCCCGTCATCCCCTGCTCGCTGCCAGCGGATGTGTGGGACGAAGCCGGTTTTGCAGCCGTTAAAACCGAAGTTTACCGTGTCTCAGGGCATCTGAACCGTGAGTACGAGGAAATCGCGAAACAGGAAGGCAAGACCCCGCCATCCTACAACCTCGTCGCCGACTTCGGTACCATCCATAAATGGCGGACTTTACTCGGCGGCTCAGCTTTCGGCGCTGAGAGCCGAATGACCTACAGCTTCGGTACCACCGTGTTGCTCAACATTCCTTACGTGATCCTCGATTGCAAGAATCAAGCGCTGCGGCTGACCCCGGCAAACTCCCAGGCCTTCCTCAAATGCGCAGCCTCTGCTAAGGTGGACCCGGTCACGAAGAGCTACGTGCTGACCGGTGCCAACCCATCTGTTTCAACAAGTGACACCAGGAAGTAATCGCACACGTCAACGCGACGTAAACAGACCTCAACCAGCAATCAAATCATACCCGCGCCAGTCATTGACTCCCACGGTTGCAAACGAGCCCACAGGCAGGCTCTTGTCCACCATCACGGTGGCATCGATGTCCGGTGCATCCCATTCGCCACGGGCGACGCCGGGTTCTTCCACCAGCACCTTCAACTGTCGGCCCTTCATCTTTTCGTTGAGGCCTTCCATATTGCGCTGGATGGCGCGCATGGCGTCGTTCCAGCGGCGCTTGCGGGTCATGTGATGAATGTGGTCTTCCATCTTGGCGGCACGGGTGCCGTCCTCGCGGGAATACTCGAAGACACCGGCACGCTCGAACTTCTCATCTTCGATGAAGCGGATCAGTTCATTGAAGTCCTCTTCCGTTTCGCCGGGGAAGCCGACGATGAAGGTGGTGCGGATGGCGATGTCAGGAATGCCAGCGCGCATGCGCTTGATCAGGTCGCGAATGTACGCGCCATTGGTCTCGCGCTTCATGAGGCCCAGCATGTTGTCGCTGATGTGCTGCAACGGCATGTCCACATAGCGGGTCACCTTTTTGCACTCAGCGATGGCCTGGATCAGTTCATCGCTCCAGTGAGCCGGATGGGTGTAGAGCAGGCGAATCCAGAAGTCGCCTTCGATGGTGTTCAGCTCGCGCAAGAGAGTGGCCAGGGAGTGGCCCTTGGTGCTATCCACGGGGCTGCGCGGATTGGGGCGCGATTCTGTCCACAGATCCATGCCAAAGTAAGTGGTGTCCTGGCTGATGAGATTGATCTCTTTCACGCCGCTGGCCACTAGGTCGCGCACCTCCCTCACCACACTCTCCTGGGTCCGGCTGCGATGGCGGCCCCGGATGCGCGGGATGATGCAGAAGGAGCAGGTGTGATTGCAGCCTTCAGCGATCTTCACATAGGCCATGTGCTTCGGCGTGAGGCGGAAGCGCGGCGTGTCGTAATCCGGAATCCACTTCGGCTGCGTGGTCACGTGATTATCTGGCGCGGAGTTCTCTGTGCGAGTGATGCCCATCAGGCCTTCAATGATCGGGGCCACCTTGGTCACCTGATCGAGGCCGATGAAGGCATCCACATCCGGCATCAGGCCCGGAAGTTCGGTAGCAAAACGCTGCGACATGCAGCCTGCCACGATGATCTTCTGCTTCTTGCGCTGCACATCTTCGGCGCGACCATCCACGGCTTCATGCACGGCACCGATGCTTTCCTTCTTCGCCATGTCGATGAACGAGCAGGTATTGATGATGAGCACGTCCGCCAGGCTGGCATCCGGGGTCATCTCCATGCCTGCCTGCTGCAAGTGACCGATCATCACTTCGGAATCGATGAGGTTTTTGGCGCAGCCTAGGGAAACAAGTCCGACTTTGATCATAGCAGTATGGAGCGGGGAAAAGGGGCAGCCAACATACACCCGCTTGGCCTATGAGCAAGTGCGGGAAAACTGGAGGCGCACCCGCCTTTGTGCCTTACGGCAGCTTGGCCGGATCAAACGGCCACACGGGCACGAGGTCCTTGTTCAGCAGCCAGCCAAACACATTCCCATCCGGCTGAGGAACTTCCACATAACACCAAGCACCGCGTTCCTCAATACGACGAACAGTACTGCCCGGAGGGATGGCAATAACATGCCCGCTGATCTCCGCGGCGGCAGTATGGGCCTGGGCATCCGTGGCTGTAACGAAGACAAGATTTTCCAGCTTTTTGAAATCCGGCCGTAGAAACCAGCCGACCACGCCTAGCGCCAGGCCAAGAACTCCCATTGCTAATGTGGCGATGACCCAATTGCGCAACTTTCGGCGCGCACCCAGGACCAAAAACGCAATGCTAAAAACCGCCAGCCATCCACCTATGGTAGCAAGCAATGCCCATTGATTGCGGCTCGCAATGAGGACAAGGGCGTCCAGCCATTCACTGTGAGGAAAGGCGAAGAAATGAATTTTTTCACTCAGATGCTTGAGATTCTGTCGGAGCTCCGGCATGGCCGTGGGAAAAAGCCGGGCACGCTGATACCAGATGGTAGCACCGCCAAGGTTCTCCTGCTTGTAAGCCGCGTGGCCTAGAAGCGTGAACAGTTCGGGACTGATCAGCCCCTGCTCCACCATCTTTTCGCCGAGCTGCTGTGCACCCTTGTAATCCTCTTTCTCCAGTTTTTGCGCGGCTTCTTGATACGCGTTCGTCGGCTGGGGTTCTGCGCTCCACGCGGACCCGGCCATCGTCGCCAGAAGCAGGGCGGTTACCAATGACCGCGAGGCAGCCGAGGTCTGTTTGGTCTTCAACTGTTTAAGCACTGCCAGAGCTTCCGCCCTATCTGCCGGATCAACAGGACCGGCGCCCGCTTGCGGACCGGCGAAATTGAGTTTCTCGTATTTCTCCAGCAGCGTCTTCGCCGCTTCAGGCACAGTGCCGCCACCATAGCGGTGCAGGTACTGCGCAGCGCGGCGGTAAAATTCCGCTTCGCTCAGCCCGCCAGTTTCGACCTCGCGGAGATGGGCACGCCGTTCCTGATCTTCAGACTGAACCTGCCGTAAACGCCAGCGCTTAAACAGGGCTGCCCCTACCAATCCCAAAAAGCTGAGACAGAGCAAAGCATTGAACACTTTAAAGCGGGTGTCTTGCATCAATGGCACGGATGCCATCGCCCAGTGCGGCACAGCCGGAAGACGTGTCAGAATATCAGTGATCTCAGGCACCGGCGCAGGATTGGCGACTGGTTTTGCCGTTGGCGCGCTGCCATCCGCAATCTCAGCGGAAACAGGAGGCGCAACCTTGTCGGACGGCTTGATCGTTATCGGGATGGGACTCGAACGCACGGTCACATACTTTTTGTCCCGGTTGTTGAAGAATGAAAACTCAAACGGTGGCACCGCAGGCATGATTTTTTCCGGGACCACAATCGTGGAGAAACCCACGCCGCGGTGCAGCATGTCTACCGTATTAGGGTCTGCGTTGTCCACATTGTAACGTCTTGGCGGATACAGCTTCCAGTTCTCCGGCTGCGTGAGCACGGGTGCATTCAGGGCATCAAAATTTCCCTGGCCTTCGATGACCAGATCGACCGAGACAGGGTCTCCGACCATGGCTTCCTGTGTCGATGCCGT